>JBDSSU010000525.1:0-4040 GCA_039928635.1 Opitutaceae bacterium
GCCAGCCGTGCGGGACGACTTGCTCCGGCAATGCGAAGGTGTCATCCCCTTCCCGACCAATCCGCGTGACCGCCCGCAAAAAACTCCTCGTCGTCGACATTGCCGCCCTCGGCTGGAATCTCGTTTCGCACCTGCCCGAGTTCCGGCCCGCGGAGGCCGTGTTTCCAGCGGAAACGTGCACGGCGCAAGCCTGACTATGCGCATTTTCTTCATCATCGCTTGTTTCAGTTTTACTGCGCTTGGGGCGGTCCCGCTTTCCGAGCAGGCGGCGCGGACGGGAAGTTTTGTGCTCCGGGATGCTGCGGGGGTGGGGATTGATTTCGTGCATCGGTGGACTCCGCCGGAGCGGTATCGCAAGACGTTCGACCACTCGGGCGCGGGCGGCGTGGCGATCGGGGATTTTGATGGCGATGGGAAGCCGGACGTTTTTTTGACGCGTCCGTTTGGTGGAGCAAAGTTGTATCGGAATCTCGGCGGTTGGAAATTTCAGGACGTCACGGCGCAGTCGGGAGTGGAGCGCGAGCAGCGTTGGGCGGGCGGCGCGACCTGGGCGGACGTGGATGGCGACGGCGACCTGGATCTTGCGGTTTGCGGCTACGATTGCGCGAACCGGCTTTGGCGGAACAATGGCGACGGCACATTTACCGAGATAGCGGCGGCGAGCGGTCTGGCGGCGAAGGGCGGGAGCACGATGATGACTTTCGCGGACTTCGATAATGACGGCGACCTCGACGCGTATTTGGTGACGTATTTTGCGTTCGAGGAGCCGGGTGATGTTTTGAAAATGAGCGAGCTGCAATCGCGGACGACGAAGGATGCGAGCGGACGGCGCGTTTTGCCGCCGGAGCTGCGCGAGCGCTATCGACTGCTGAGGCATCCGGATGGCCGGACGGAGGTGGTTCGCGGTGGGCAAAGCGACCGGCTGTGGCGCAATGACGGCGTGCGGCCGGATGGAACGGTGAATTTTGTGGATGTGACGGAGGCGGCGGGTGTGCTGGATCATGGACTGGGATTGGCGGCGACGTGGTGGGACTTCGATGAGGACGGCTGGCCGGATTTGTATGTGTCGAACGATTATTTCGGCGCCGACCGGCTCTGGCACAATGAGCGCAATGGCACGTTCCGGGATGTCGCGCCGGCGCTGCTGCCAGCCACGCCGTTTTACTCGATGGGGAGTGATTTCGCGGACATCGATAACGACGGGCATCTCGATTTTTTCGCGTCGGACATGGCGGGCGCGACGCACTATCGCTCGAAGATGGGAATGGGCGACATGGACCGCTACGGTTGGTTTCTCGAAACGGGAAACCCGCGTCAGGTAATGCGCAATACGATGTTCCTCGGCTCGGGTGGCGGGCCATTTCGGGAAGTGGCGCATTTGCTCGGCATCGCGGCGACGGACTGGACTTGGGCGGTGAAATTCGCGGATCTCGACGGCGACGGGCGCGACGACCTTTTTGTGAGCAACGGAATGATGGGCGACTTTTTCAACAGCGACCTCGCGGACACGATGAAGGCCGACCCAACCAAGGTGCCGCCGAAGCGGGATGCGGATTTCGCCTTTCGGAATACGGGTGCCCTGGCGTTTGAGAACGTGAGCAAGGCTTGGGGTGTGAATCGCGAGGCGATGAGTTTTGGTGCGGCTTACGGCGACCTCGATGGCGACGGCGATGTGGATTTGATCGTCAGTAATTGGGACGAGCCGCCGAGTATTTACGAAAACCGGATTGCCGGTCCGCAGCGGCTGAGTGTGCGGCTGCTTGGTGCCCGGAATCGGTGGGGCGTCGGGGCGCGAGTGGAGTTGGAAACCGATGGGTTGCGCCAGACCCGGTATCTCACGCTGGCGCGAGGCTTCGCCGGATCGGACGAGCCCGTGCTGCATTTCGGGCTCGGTGCGGCGAAGGAGGCGCGCAATGTTGTGGTTCGCTGGCCGGGCGGCGGCGAGCAACGCATCGCGTCGCTGAAGGCGGGATTGCTTCACACGATCGAAGAGCCGCCTGATTTGCCGAAAGTGCGGCCCGCAGAGACGGCACCGGCGATTTTCCGCGAGTCGAAGCTGCTCGCGGATGCGCGGCATTCGGAAAAGGCGTTCGATGATTTTGCACGCGAGCCGTTGCTGCCGAACAAGCTCTCGCAGCTCGGGCCGGGCATCGCGTTCGCGGATATCGATGGCGATGGCGACGACGATTTTTTCCTGGGTGGCGCGGCGGGGAGCGATGCAACAATTCTCCGCAACGAATCAGGGCGGCAGTTTGCGAAAGTGCCGAGCGAGGTGTTCGATGAGGATGGCCGTTGCGAGGATATGGGCGCGGTCTTTTTCGATGCTGATGGCGACGGCGATCAGGACCTCTTCGTGGTGAGTGGCAGCAACGAATACGCGCCGGATGCGCACGAACTCGGCGACCGGCTTTATCTCAATGACGGGCGTGGTGAGTTTCGGAAATCATCCGCGTTGCCCGATGATCGCGATGCGGGCGGGCCGGTTTGCGTCGCGGATTTCGACCGCGACGGGGATCTCGATATCTTCATCGGTGGTCGTGTCGTGCCGGGGAAGTATCCGCTCTCTCCACGCAGCCGACTTTTGCGAAATGACGGTGGGCGCTTTACGGATGCAACGCCGAAGGAACTTGCCGAGTGTGGAATGGTCACGGCTGCGGTTTGGAGCGATGTGGATAACGACGGCTGGGTGGATCTTATTTTGGCAGTGGAATGGGGCCCGATGCGGCTTTTTCACAACGACCACGGATCGCTCGCTGATGCGACGAAAGCCGCAGGATTGGAGCCATTCACGGGATGGTGGAATTCCGTCCACGCGGTGGATCTCGATGGCGATGGCGACCTTGATTTGGTCGCTGGAAACTTCGGCCTGAACACCAAATACCACGCCGACGCCGCGCATCCGGCGATGATTTATCATGGCGTCTTTGACGACACGGGCGTTGCTCAGATCATCGAGGCAAAGCAAGGTGATGGCGCGATGTTCCCGGTCCGCGGCAAGAGTTGTTCGCAAGATGCGATTCCCGATTTGCGGGCTCGATTCCCGAAGTTTCACGATTTCGCGTCGGCCACGCTCGTGGACATCTACAGCACGGCAGGGTTGGAACATGCCCGGAAGTTCGAAGCAACAACGCTGGAGAGCGGTGTGTTTTGGAACCACTCGACGCCAGACCATCCTGCGTTTCGTTTCACGCCCCTGCCGCGGCTCGCACAGGTCGCGCCGGTATTTGGAATCGCCTCCGCGGACTTCGATGGCGACGGCAACCTCGATCTCGTGCTGGCGCAAAACTTCCACAACCCACAACGCGAGACGGGTAGGATGAATGGAGGCCTCAGTCTCCTGCTGCTCGGCGATGGAAAGGGCGGTCTGACGCCGGTAGCGCCGGAGCGTTCGGGCATCGCGATCACGGGCGACGCCAAATCGCTCGTGGCTACGGACATTAATGGCGATGGCCGCGTCGATCTGGTCTTCGGGATGAACGACGGTCCGGTTCGAGTCCTTGAGAATCAACACGGCGAGCCGCATTGGAGCATTGTTGTCCGTCTCGTGGGTAAACCCGGCAATCCCACAGGTGTCGGCGCCCGAGTAGAAATTGAGACCGCAGGTCGGCGATTGCTATCCGAGGTTTCCACAGGTGGCGGCTATTTGTCCCAATCGCCTGCGCGTCTGCGTTTCCCCATGCGGGCCGGCGAGGAGCCGAAAGCCGTCAAGATTCGCTGGGCGGATGGTAAAAAATCAACGCATCCGTGGCCGGGCGCCACCGAAGCGGTTTTCAAACAAAACTGACCGACGAATTAGTGCCGTGGGGTTTCGCGGGCCGAGGACTCAGTGAGCGATCGCAGGCCAGAACTCGGCCCAATCGAAGAGCCGGCTGAATTCTACAGCGTCTGCGGCGCCGCCGTTCACATCGGGATCATGGCGCTTCACGAGCAGCCGATAGGCGGAGCGAACCTGGGCTACGGTGCAGCGACGATCGAGACCCAGCGTGGCGTAGTGATTCGTCTCGGCGTCGGGCATGCGGCAGTTGAATACCGGAGCGAGC
>JBDSSU010000526.1:0-6295 GCA_039928635.1 Opitutaceae bacterium
CGCGACGCCGCCAGCCTGAGCATCGTCTCAAGCAGTGATCGCAAAAAGGTCGAGCAGGACTTGGTGAATAAAATGGCCGATATCGACAAGCGTCTCACCGCGCTCCAAGCGCAGGCGCCCACGAAATAGCCCCGCGTTTTGCTTCGAAACTCTCTCAGCCGCGCACTTCGGTGCGCGGCTTTTTCGTGACCGACTTTTCGCAGGGGGATTCCACGCCCCTCGGTTTTCTTACCTCGTGAATTAAAAACGACGCCGACTCACAGGTGCGCCGGCCAGCAAGCCCCGTTCGACCACACGCTACTTGGTGAGGTAAAATGGATCGGGCAATTTAAAGGTTCGCTCTGCAAATCCGCCGGCGAGATCGCTCTCTTGATCTCCGATATTCGCGATGATCGAGCGGCCGTCCGATGCCAAATGCTCCCGCGTGGCAGTTTTGAACCGCTCCGAAGTCCCAGTCGTGTTGTCGGGTCTAAAAAAAATCATCGCGTAGTCGCCCGCCCCGACCGCGCGGAGATTCCTCTCGGTACCCGCACGGTCGCGTTCACGACGACCGGTGATAAAAATCACGTCGAGCCCCAGCAGACGCGCACGTTGATAAACCGCCATCACCGGCTGGATCGATGGAGCCTCCCCACGCGCTACCCACGCGTCCCACGCTGCCGGCACATACCCGAAATCCATCGCCCGCATGTGGGGCAAGTTCGAGAGCAGGGTTTCGTCGATGTCGAACACCACCGTAAGTGCGGGAGAGGATTGCTTGGCCGTGGACATCGCTTCGGCCGCGGTCCGCCGCTCGATCCAAGCGATCGCTGCGGCGGAAACTTTTCTGATCTGATTCATGTACCGCCCTGAATCGATGTACTCCGCAATCTCCGCCTTGATGTGGGAGAGGTTCGTCGGCTCGACCGGAGCCGTCGCGCAGCCAGCGGTGAATGCCAAGATGAGAACCGTCGTGAAGGCCGACAGGATCGCCCTCCTCATTTTTTTTGGCGGATTCAGGGGACTCGGCGGCCGCGATCGAAGTCAGCTCTTCACGACGCGCGGTTCCTGTCTAGTCCACTCGCTTCACGTCTTTCACGTTCCACTTCGTGATGGTCAGACCCTTCGCCGTACGGCTGCTGACGGGTACGGGGGTGAGATCAAAATCCAGTTCGCGAATGCGGGCGCCACTCCGCCCATCAAGCGAGACGTGGAGTTTCTTCGGCATGTCCTTCTCCGCCTTGTTCACTTCGAGGTAAACCACGCGCGAACCTTCGCTTTTCACGAGCGGGTAAAGCTTGTCGCGCGAGAGGCCGCCGATCTGGAAACGCTTCGCGAACGCCTTCCCGGACTCCTGGTCCTGGTAGACCATCGTGTAGAAATTCTTGTCGCCCTCGGCCGGAAACACCGCGAGGTGCATGATGTCGCGCCCCATGAAAACCTTGTCCGCGACCTTCGCGACTTTCAGCGAGCCATCCCGCATCAGGCAAAGGACGCTGTCGAGGATCGTGCATTCGGTGACGAACTCGTGCTGCCGCCAGTTGAGTCCGATGAAACCCTCTTCCCGGTTGACGTAGAGCCGCTGGTTTGCCGACACCACGGACGCCGCGCTGATCTGCTCAATCTCGTCGTAACTCGTGCGGCGTTTGTGGCCTTTGCCGTACTTTTCCTGCAACGCCTCGAACCAGGCCACCGCATGGGCCGTGAGATTCTTCAGGTTGTGCTTCACCTCTTTCATCTCCGCCTCGGTCTTCTTCATCGCCTCGTCCGCTTGGAAACGATTGTAGGCCGAGATGCGCTTGATCCGGATTTCCGTGAGCCTCGTGATATCTTCGTCGGTCACGGCCCGGCGCAGCTGCTTCACGAACGGCGCGAGCCCTTCGCGAATCTCCTCGAGCACGCTCTCCCACGTTTTCGATTTTTCGATGCGGCGATAGATTCGCTCCTAGATAAAGATGCGCTCCAGCGAATCCCAATGCCACTGCTGGTCGAGTTCACCGAGGCGGATCTCCAGTTCGAGTTTCAGCAGCGCCACGGTTTTCTCGGCACTCCGTCTCACGATCTCGGAAACGCCGAGGAAATTCGGCTTCTCCCCGTCGATCACGCACGCCGCCGGCGAGATGCTCACCTGGCAATCCGTGAACACATAAAGCTGCTGGATGATCTGATCCGCATCAGCGCCCTGCGGCAGGTGGACGAGAATCTCGACGGCTTCCGAGGTGTTGTCGTCGACGTGCTTGATCTTGATCTTTCCTTTCGCGTTCGCGGCGAGGATCGACTCGATCAACGACTCGGTCGTCGTCCCAAAGGGCAGTTCGATGATCGCGAGGTGGTTCTTTCCCCGTGCTTCGATTTTGGCGCGCACCTTCACTTTGCCGCCGCGCTCGCCGTCGTTGTATTCCGAAAAATCCGCGATGCCGCCCGTGGGAAAATCGGGAAAGATCCGAAACCGTTTTCCCTGCAGATGATTGATGCAGGCGCGACAGAGATCGTTAAAATTATGGGGAAGGATCTTCGTTGAGAGGCCGACCGCGATGCCCTCGGCGCCATCAAGCAGCACCAACGGGAATTTCGCCGGCAACGTGACGGGCTCCTTCGCACGTCCATCGTAGCTCAGCTGCCACGTGGTGGTCTTCGGGTTGAACAGCACCTCCCGCGCAAAGGCGGTCAGTCGCGCTTCGATATAACGCGGCGCCGCGGCGTCGTCCCCCGTGAGCGTGTTGCCAAAGTTTCCCTGCGGTTCGATCAGGAAACCGCGTTGACCCATGCCCACCAGCGCCGCCCCAATCGAGGCGTCGCCGTGCGGATGGAAACGCATGCAGGCGCCGACCACGTTCGCGACCTTGTGGAAGCGCCCGTCATCCATTTCCCAGAGCGTATGCAGAATGCGGCGCTGCACCGGCTTCAAACCGTCGTCGATGTGCGGAACCGCGCGATCGAGGATGACGTAGCTCGCATACTCCAAAAACCAACGACGGTAGCTGCCCGCGAGCGGAGCGTCTCCGTTGCCTGCTTTCACTTCCGGGCCAGTCGGCAGCGGGGGCGGCAACGCGGCCGTCGGCACGCTGAGTTCCATCGCAGGGGACTCCGGAACGTTGGAGAGCGGAAGTTCGGGTTGGTCGGAATCCTTCGGAGTTTTGCGTCGAGCCATGGAATTTTTCAGTTTTTGGCCACGATCTCCGCCGAATGCAAACTCGCCTCCGCCGCCTGGAGGTCGGGGTCGCGCCCCGCGCGGAGGTCGGAGAGTTTCAGTTCAACGGTGATGTCCGGCTTCACACCCAAACCTTCCAGGCGTTTCCCGTCGAGACCGCGAAAATCGTCGACCGCAATTTGCAGCATGCCGCCATCGGGCAACGCAAAGTAGCGCGAAGCAACCACCGCGCCCGCCGTGGGACGCCCGATCAGGACCGCGCGTTGGTGGTAGTGCAGCACGTGAGCGAGAATCTCCGCGCAACTCGCCGTCGTGTGGTCCGTGAGCAGGATTACTTTCCCGGCGTAGCGCGCGGAGAACAATTGATTCGAGTCCTTCGGCTCCTCCGAGCCGCTGCGCCGCACAAACGTCCCCACCTGAACTGACTTGGCGAAAAACTCCCCCAGGCTGAACTCCAGCGAATAAAACAGCCCGCCGTGATTATAGCGCAGATCGATCACCACCGCTGGCGCCGCGCGGTAGGTTTTTAGTTGTTCGCTCAGCCACCGCAGCGACTGGTAATCGAACGCGTCAAACCGCAGGTAGACATTGCCGTCGGCGAGCAGCCGCATTTCCCGTCGGTCGGCGACGGGGAGCACGCGTGCCGTCATCGAGCGGGTTTGTCGCTCGTCCTCTCGTGTCAGGAAATCATAGACGACGGCCTGCCCCTCCTTCAGCGAAAAGCTGGCGCCGTTCCCCAGCTTTTGGCCGTCGCGTTGCTCCACGACCCAGCCGCGGCGGACCTCGGCTGCTTCCGCGGGGCTTCCGGGGATCACCTCCGTGACGACCCAGTGGCCGTCCAATCGCCGCAGTCCGAGGCCGATCCGGGCCTGCTGCTTAGCGAGCACTTCCCAACGGCGTTGCGGCGTCATCGCGTAGTTGTGCGACTCCTTCAACTCTCCGAGCAGGGAGTTGATCACTTCATAAAGCGCTTCGTCGTCGACGGCTCTTTCGGCCGCGGGACGGTACTGCGTTTTCATCGCGGGCCAGTCCACGCCCCGGAACTTTGCGTCGAAGAATTTTGTGTTTACCAGCTGCCAGGCGCGGTCGAAGACCCGCAGATTGTGCGCGGTTCGTTCCCGTTCGGAGAGAAAAACATTCGCGCGCGGTGGGGTCGGGACGCCCGCGCAACCTCCGACGAATAACGCAACGATCAGGAGCAGGAGCCGGCCGAAAAAAGACGTTCCTCGCATCGATCAGACCTCGACGAGATCCTTCTCCACCCGGAGATTTTCGATAATAAATTCCTGCCGCTCCGGGGTGTTCTTGCCCATGAAAAATGAAAGGAGCTCGTCGCTGTTGTGCAGGTGGTTGAGCGAAATCGGCTCCAGCCGGATATTTTCCCCGATGAAGTCCTTGAACTCGTTCGCGGAAATTTCCCCGAGCCCTTTGAAGCGCGTGATTTCGTGGCTCGCACCCAATTCGACGATCGCGGCCTGCTTTTCCCCTTCGTTGTAGCAATACATCGTCCGCTTCTTGGTCCGCACGCGGAAGAGCGGCGTCTCGAGGATGTAGAGATGGCCGTTCTTGATCAGGTCCGGAAAAAACTGGAGGAAGAACGAGATCAGCAGCAGGCGAATGTGCATCCCATCCACGTCGGCATCCGTTGCGATGACGACCTTGTTGTACCGCAATCCATCGAGGCCTTCCTCAATATTCAGCGCGCTCTGGAGCAGGTGAAACTCCTCGTTCTCGTAGATGACTTTCTTACTGAGTGCGTAGGTGTTGAGCGGCTTCCCCTTCAGCGCGAAGACCGCTTGGGTCTGCACATCACGGCACGCGGTGAGGGAACCGGCGGCGGAATCGCCTTCCACGATGAAGAGGCTCGACTGCTCGCCGCGCTCGTTTTTGTCGCCGAGATGAAGGCGGCAATCGCGGAGCTTCCGATTGTGCAGCGATGCTTTTTTGGCGCGCTCCTTGGCAAGATTCCGGATGCCCGCGAGTTCCTTGCGCTCGTGTTCGCTGGCTTCGATCTTGTGCCTCAGTGCCTCGGCCGCTTCCGGATTCCGGTGCAGCCAGTTGTCCATCTGCTGCTGCACGAACTGACCGACGAACTGGCGGATCGAAGGGCCGCCCGGACCGATGTCGTTCGAGCCCAGTTTGGTTTTCGTCTGCGACTCGAAGACCGGCTCCTGCACCCGCACACTCACGGCGGCGATGATCGACTGCCGGACATCGGCGGCTTCGAAATCTTTTTTGTAGAAATTGCGAACCGTCTCCACGAATGCCTCCCGAAAAGCCGCCTGGTGCGTGCCACCCATCGTGGTGTGCTGGCCGTTGACGAAAGACCAATACTCCTCGCCATAGTGCGAGCCGTGCGTCAGCGCGATTTCAATGTCTTCACCCTCGAGGTGAACGATCGGGTAGAGCGTTTCTCCCGTGAGGTTCTTCTGGAGGAGATCCTTCAGACCGTTCTCCGATTTGAACGGCTTGCCATTGAGCATGAGCGTCAGGCCGCGATTCAGGAAAGCGTAGTTCCAAAGCATGTCCTCGATGAACTCCGCGCGGAATTTGAAATCTTTGCCGAACAAAGCCTCGTCGGGCGTGAACTCGATCAGCGTCCCGTTCCTCTCGTCGGTCTTCGCGACGCGATGATCCTTCTTTAATTTTCCCTGCGAAAATTCCACGACCTTGGTTTCACCCTCGCGGATGGACTGCGCGCGATATTCGACCGCGAGAGCGTTGACGGCCTTCTGTCCCACGCCGTTCAGGCCGACGGATTTTTGAAACGTTTCACTGTCGTACTTTGCACCCGTGTTGATGATCGAGACGCAGTCGATGAGTTTCCCGAGCGGAATCCCGCGACCGTAATCGCGGACCCGCACGTGGCGGTCGGTGAGTTCAACCTCGATCTTCTTGCCGACGCCCATCGTGAATTCGTCAATGGAGTTATCGATCGACTCCTTGATGAGGACGTAGATGCCATCTTCGGCGTGGGCGCCGTTCCCGAGTCGCCCAATGTACATGCCGGGGCGGAGGCGGATATGTTCGAGCGAGGAAAGGGTCTTGATACTGGCTTCGGTGTAAGCTTGCGCCATGGGTGTGGCGCAGAGCGTCAGAGCACAGCGCGAGGTGACAAGCGAAATTCCGCCGCGGTGCATCGCAAACTTCCGTGAATTTTGGAAC
>JBDSSU010000527.1:0-11281 GCA_039928635.1 Opitutaceae bacterium
AGAGCGGTTCGGATGGTTCGGGCGAGACGCCCGAACCGGCACGCGAGACGCGCGCGCTCCCCGGACCCTTTTGCAAACAAGCCGGAGCAAGCTCGGGGTATCGGACCCATTGCGGATGAACACGGATGATTAATGAGTCCGAAGACCATAAAAAGCGTCGATCCCGATCTTCACCAAACCGTGCGCGGGATCCACGGCTGCTTTTTTCCGCACGCCTTGATCCGTGTTCATCCGTGTCCATCCGTGGTTATTTTCTTCTGGATGAATCCGGCTCTGGCGAGGTCACGAGGTCCCACTGTTCGCCGGCGCGTTGCGCGATCCGTCCCACATCGCCCTTGAGCAGGTAGCCGCCTTGCACGAGCGTGTCCGCCGCGGCGGTGATTTTCGCGAGATACTCCGCGCGGGAAGCGTAGCGTTCCTCGACTGAGCGCCGCGGATCGCGCGTCGATTCCTTCGCCACACGAGTGGCGGGAAACGGAATCCACGACCCCACGAGTGCCACCAGATCGCCGGGAGCGCCGGCCGATGCGCTGCGGAAATTCCAGCCGGTGTAGGTCGCCAGCGGCACGGCGATCTCGGGCAATCGCACCCCGGCCCGTTCAATGCCGTCGGCATCAACCTGTGGAACCGCGAGCGGGAGCACAGCCCCCTCCCCTGCTCCGCCCGCGATCAAGAGATTGGCGACACGCGCACCCGCTTTGAGCATGCGCGGTGAGGCCACGCCGGCAATCGCCGGAAAAGAAATCGCCGCGACCGGGACGAGCGTGCCTTCGCGAAAACTCGGGATCGCGCTTGCCGGCGGCGGCACGCCGTCTTTCACCCAGCGGTGCATCGAGGTGAGCAATGCCCGATTGATCCACCAATAATCCGCCGGATTCGCGCGTTGTTGACCGGCCGTCGCGGCAATCGGCGGGAAACGCCCCGGGCCGTGCTGCGTCCCGGCGAAGAAATAACTCCGCACATTTCCCGGGAGCGAAATATCCTTGGTCCCGGCCGGATCCGTGTGCCCGAGGAAGGCGACGCGGCCCCCGCCCCAGTATTCCACCGAGGTGTTGGTGTAGAAAATTTTCGGCACGTGCTTGCTCCTTGGATTCTCCAGCAAACCCTCGCTCACCCCGCTAACCGGGTCGCGCTGCGCGGCGTCGGAAAAGGGAAACGAGGTCGCCGAGTAGGTCCCGAGCGAACGCGGCAACGACCAGCGCCGGTTCAAGTCGATGCGCGCCACTCCGGCGATGTGCGCGAAGACGGCGTCGAAGGCGGGACGATCGCGCTCATCCGTATTGAAACCTTCGTAGAGAAAACTGCGCAGAAAGCGCCCGCTCTGGGAAGCGCCGAAGGCATACACGAAACGCGCCGGCGCGAGGCTGTCTGACCGATGTTTCAACCAGGCAGCCGTATCTCGCACCGCCACGAAACCGAGTCCGGCGACGGGTGGATTCGTTGCCTGATAAAAGACCTCGTAGGTTTTTCCTGGCTCAAACCCGCCCTCGAGCGTGATCGTCTGGCCGTTGAGCCGCCAACGCGCTCGCGGAATTTCCTGACTGACGGTGTCCATTGCGGACGCGCGCACGGTGAGCCGGCTGTCGGCGCCGTTTGGATCGGTGGGAGCATAGGCCGCCAGATCGGTGACGGTGTGCTGGGTGGCTGGTGCATCGAGAATGAACGGAGCGTGCACGACACCCTTGATCGGCACGCCGCCCTCGGTCGCCACGGGCAGCTCGATCCGCATCATCCCGGCGGTCTTCGGCACGTCGAATTCCCATCCCACCGTCACCATCGTAAAGCCCTCGCGCAAAAGAAACCCATCGCCGACTTCCGTTTCGTTGGCGGGGTCGCCTTTGCCGCCACGATTGAAACCAGGAATCACGCCTTTTCCCCCGCGATTGGAAATCTCGAGCACGGCTGCGCCATTGCCCGCCGCCGGATCCTTCGGTCGCAAAATGAAAAGATCGGAAGAGAACTCCACGCGCCCGGCGGGAGTGACGGGCGCCTTGTCGAGATCGACGACGCCGCGGTTGTGCGCGTCCTTCGGGTCGACCGCAAAGTGGATCCGGCCGACGATTTTCTCATAGCCCGTGGTGCCGACGTCGACGCGTTGCTCGATCTCCACGCGAGTCACCTCCGCGGACGCCAACAAGCTGAGACCAACAAAAAGGAAAGCGCGGATAACAGAGGGGTTCATGGGGTGAGGCAGAATTCACGAACCCCGAGCGCCCGTGCAAATCCAATCCGGAGAAGGCCAGCGGCGACGACCAGCGTCTGCGTAGCACGGGCCTCTGGCCCGTGTTCCGAGCCCACGGGCAGGATGCCCGTGCCACCCAAGTCCAGTACATCCGAAGCGGAGCGGAGAGTCCACGCCGCTTGCGTGGCACGGGCATCCCGCCCGTGTTCCGAACCCACGGGCAAGATGCCCGTGCCACTCCAAACCCCGTACCAGGCGGCCGCACACGCTGATTCTGCAAAAACGAATTCGCCGTCACGCCTGCCATCCTGCTGACTCCGCCAGCCATGCCGCCGTCAGCCAAGGACCCTTCCCTTCTCACTAGCCTGCGCCGGATCGGCGCGCAGGCCTCGGAAGTCGTGGAGCTGTTCGATTTTCTCGAGGACTCACCGCTTTGGATGAAGGACGTCGAGGGTCATTACCAGTGGGTGAACATCGCGTTCCTGCTCAACTTCGGCCTGCAAAATCGCGCTGAGGTGATCGGGCGCACCGACTACGACCTTTGCGGCGAAGTCCTCGCGAACCAATACCGGATCGACGACGAGAAAGTGCTCGCCGGCGAGCGTGTGCTCTCCCGCGTCGAGCTGGTCGGCCGTTTCGATCACACCGCGCGCTGGTGTGTCACCTCGAAAATCCCGCTCCGCGATCCCTCGGAAAAAATTGTCGGCACCGCGGGCATCACGCGCCCCCTCGACCAGCAGGGACTCGCCGCGCCCGCGGGCGCGCTGCTCAGCGCGGCCATCCGCTACATCAGCCAGCGTTACAACGAAACCATCACCAATGCCGACCTCGCCAAGGTCAGCGCGCTGTCGGTGCGCGCCTTCGAGCGGCAGTTCCGCACGACCTATGGCAGTTCGCCGCACGACTACATCCGGCAGCTCCGCGTCCGCATGTCGTGCCGGCCGCTGGTGTTTTCGCGCGCCTCGCTCGCCGAGGTGGCCAGCGACTGCGGCTTCGCCGACCAGAGCCATTTCACCAAAGAATTCCGCCGCGTCATGGGCGAGACGCCCGGCACCTACCGCACGAGGCACCAGCATCCGTAACTCCGGCAAAAACTCGTTCTGCGCTCTCGCCACGCCGCACTCGTTCCCCTGACCTTCCCCGGCCCCATGCCGATTAAGAAGTCCGAACTCTACTCCTCCCTCTGGCAAAGCTGCGACGAACTCCGCGGCGGCATGGATGCCAGCCAGTACAAGGACTACGTTCTCGTCCTGCTCTTCATCAAATACGTCAGCGATAAATACGCCGGCGTCCCCTACGCGCCCATCACGATCCCGCCCGGCGCCAGCTTTGCCGACATGGTCGCGCTCAAGGGCAAGCCCGACCTCGGCGACCTCATCAACAAGAAGATCGTCGGCCCGCTCGCCCAGGCCAACAAGCTCGCCGACCTCCCCGACTTCAACGACTCCGCCAAGCTCGGCGACGGCAAGGAAAAGGTCGACCGCCTCACGAACCTCATCGCGATCTTCGAGAACAAGGCGCTCGATTTCTCCAAGAACCGCGCCGACGGCGACGACATCCTCGGCGACGCTTACGAATACCTCATGCGGCACTTCGCCACCGAGAGCGGCAAGAGCAAGGGCCAGTTCTACACGCCCGCCGAAGTCAGCCGCATCCTGGCCGCCATCCTCGGCATCCGCGCCGCCCGCACCAGCAGCGCCACCACCGTTTACGATCCGACGTGCGGCTCGGGTTCGCTGCTCCTGAAAATCGCCGACGAGGCCCGCACCAAGGTCACGCTCTACGGCCAGGAAAAAGACGCCGCCACCTCCGGCCTCGCCCGGATGAACATGATCCTGCACAACAATCCCGAGGCGCTCGTCGTGCAGGGCAACACCCTCGCCGATCCGAAATTCACCGACGGCCCCGGGCTCAAAACCTTCGACTACGTCGTCGCCAATCCGCCTTTCAGCGACAAGCGCTGGAGCACCGGCATCGACCCGCTCAACGATCCTTACGATCGCTTCAAGTCCTTCGGCACGCCGCCCGCCAAGCAGGGCGACTACGCCTACTTGCTCCATATCGTCCGCTCGTTGAAGAGCACCGGCCAGGGCGCGTGCATTCTCCCGCACGGCGTCCTCTTCCGCGGCAACGCCGAAGCCGACATCCGCCGCGCCCTCGTCCGCAAAGGCTATGTCAAGGGCATCATCGGCCTCCCCGCCAATCTCTTCTACGGCACCGGCATTCCCGCCTGTATCGTCGTCCTCGACAAGGCCGATGCCCACACGCGCAAGGGGATTTTCATGATCGATGCCAGCGCCGGCTTCCTGAAGGACGGCCCGAAAAACCGGCTCCGCGCCATGGACCTCCACCAGATCGTGGACGTGTTCGGCAAGCGCCTCGAACTTCCCGGCTACTCGCGCCTCGTCGGTTTCGCCGAGATCGAGAAAAACGATTTCAACCTCAACCTCCCGCGCTACATCGACAGCCAGCAGTCGGAGGACGTGCAGGATATCGACGGCCATCTCCGCGGCGGCATCCCGGAGCGCGACATCGCCGCGCTCGGAAAGTATTGGGCCGTTTGCCCGACGCTCCGCGGCGCGTTGTTTAAGCCCGGCCGCCCGGGATACGTCGACCTCGTAGTCGAAAAGTCCGCGATCAAGCCCACCATTTACGGTCACCCCGAGTTCGTCGCCTTCATCGCCCGGATGAACGCCCACTTCGCCGCGTGGCGCACGAAAACCGCGAAGACGTTGAAGGCGCTGAAACCCGGCTGCCATCCGAAGGAAATCATCGCCACGCTCTCCGAGGATCTGCTCGCGCACTACGAAGGCCAGCCGCTGATCGACGGCTACGACGTCTATCAGCACCTCATGGATTACTGGGCGGAGACGATGCAGGACGACGCTTACCTCATCGCCGCCGACGGCTGGAAAGCGGCGACAAGCCGCGTCATCGAGAAAGACAAGAAGGGCAAGGAGCGCGACAAAGGCTGGACCTGCGACCTCGTGCCGAAACCGCTGACCGTCGCGCGCTATTTCGCCAAAGAGCAGGCTGCGATCACGGCGCTCGAAACCGAAAACGAAACCGTCACCGCCCGCCTCGCCGAGTTGGAGGAAGAACATAGCGGCGAAGACGGCGCCTTCTCCGACCTCGACAAAATCAACCGCGCCACCGTCACTGCCGCGTTGAAGGAAGGTAGGGCGCGACCGCTGGGCGCGCCGTCTGAATCCGTCGCCGAGCCCCCCGCCGACTCCAACGGCCATCCCGTAGGCAGTCCGCTTGCGGACGCTCCGACCTCTGAAACCGAAATCCTCCTCACCTGGCTGAACCTCAGCACCCGCGAGGCCGACCTCAAAAAATCCCTGCGTGACGCCGAAGCTGCTCTCGACGCCCAAGCCTACGCGAAATATCCGGCGCTCACCGAAGGCGAAATCAAGACGCTGGTCGTGGACGACAAATGGCTCGCCGCCCTCGACGCCGCGATCCACGGCGAGATGGACCGCATCAGCCAAGCCTTGACCCAGCGCGTGAAAGAACTCGCCGAACGCTACGAAACACCGCTCCCGCAAATGACCGCCCGCGTCGCGGAGTTGGAAACCAAAGTAAACCGCCACCTCGCAACGATGGGGTTCTCATGGAAGTGAAGCCCGGCTACAAAAAGAGTGAGATCGGGGTCATACCCGACGATTGGCACCAAACGACGATTGGTAACACCGTCATGAAGGTCGGCAGTGGAATTACGCCTCATGGAGGAAGCAATGTTTACAAGGAACAGGGGAGACCGTTCGTCCGAAGCCAGAATGTTGGTTGGGGAAATCTTCGTCTTAGCGACCTCGCTTACATAGACGAAGAAACCCACAGCACTTTTCCCGCTACCGAATTGAGACAGGGCGACGTGCTTTTGAATATCACGGGCGCCTCGATCGGACGTAGTGCGATAGCCGATGGACGTTTGGTAGGCGGGAATGTGAATCAGCACGTCTGCATCATCCGAACTGCGGGAGAAAAAGTGACGCCACACTTCATCAGCTACCTTTTGCTCTCAGATTTGGGTCAGCGTCAGATCGACAGTTTTCAAGCGGGCGGAAATCGGGAAGGCCTGAATTTTGGCCAGATCCGTTCGCTAAAGATTCCCCTTCCTCCCACCAAAGCCGAACAAGAAGCCATTGCCGAGGCGTTGAGCGATGCGGATGCCCTCATCGAATCCCTGGAGCAACTCATCGCCAAAAAACGCCGCCTCAAACAAGGCGCCATGCAGGAACTGCTCACCGGCAAAAAACGTCTGCCCGGATTTTTGAGGGAATTCAGTGTGAAGACAGTCGGCGAGGTTTGCTGGTTTCAAGAAGGCCCTGGCGTAAGGACGACTCAATTTACTACGTCGGGGGTGAAGCTTCTGAATGGAACAAATATTTTTCGGGGGGCGCTCAATCTTGATTCCACCAGCCGCTTTATTTCCCAAGCGGAAGCGGATGGCGGATACGCTCACTTTCTGGCTGATGCAGGAGACATAGTGGTCGCCTCATCTGGAATTACCCTTGAGCGATTTCATGAAAAAGTGGCTGTCGTCAAAAAACTCGACCTGCCATTTTGCATGAACACCAGCACGATTAGGTTCAAACCTTTTGCCAACGTTCTGGCGGCCGACTACCTGTATCAATTTCTAATCAGCGATGACTTCAAACGCCAGATTGGCGGGCAAGCGACGGGTTCAGCTCAACTGAACTTTGGACCGTCCCACGTGGCAATCATCAGACTTTCCCTTCCTTCGTTTTCCGAACAAATCGCCATCGCCACCGTGCTGACCGAGATGGATGGCGAACTCGCCGCGTTGGAAGCGAAGCTGGCGAAGGCCCGCGATCTCAAGCAGGGCATGATGCAGTCGCTCCTCACCGGCCGCATCCGGCTTGTGCCGCCGGCGTCCACCGTCGTCGCCTTCCCGCCGCCAAAAGCGTCCACCTCCCAACCGGCCAAGGCGCACAACCGATCGATCACGCGACGGTGAACCCGCTCCGCCTTTTCATCAGCAGCGTGCAGAAGGAATTCGCGGCGGAGCGACTGGCGCTGCGCGATTATTTGCGCGGCGATGCGCTGATGCGGCGGTTCTTCGAGCCGTTTCTCTTCGAAGAGGTGCCCGCAGCAGATCGTCGCGTGGACGAGGTTTATCTCGACGAGGTGGAGCGCTGCGATCTCTACGTGGGCTTGTTCGGCGACAGTTACGGCTTTGAGGACGCGAAAGGAATTTCACCGACGGAGCGGGAGTTCGCGCGCGCGACCGAACTCCACAAACCACGGCTGATTTTCATCAAAGGCGCCGACGATCAATTCAGGCATCCGAAAATGCAGGCGCTGATCCGGCAGGCGGAAACCCAATTGGTCCGCCGGCGCTTCACCACGACGGCGGAATTGATCGGTGGGGTTTACGCTTCGCTGGTGCAGGTGCTCGAAGACCGGGAGTTGATCCGCCACGGCCCGTTCGACGCCACGCCGTCCGACAAGGCAACGCTGGCCGATCTCGATCCCGAGCGCGTGCGCTGGTTCATCCGCGAGGCCCGCTCCGCCCGCGGCTTTCCCCTGAACGAGGACGCGCCTTTGGCGGACGTGCTGACGCATCTCAACCTGCTCGACCAAGGCCGGCCGGTGAATGCCGCGGTGCTGCTCTTCGGCCGGCAGCCGCAGCGTTTTCTGATCTCGTCCGAAGTGAAGTGCGCGCATTTCCACGGGACGGAAGTCGCGAAGCCGATCCCCTCTTATCAGGTCTACAAAGGCGACGTGTTCGCGCTCGTAGACCAGGCCGTGGACTTCGTCCTCGCGAAACTCGCCCTCCAAGTCGGCACCCGGGCGGCGGGCCCGCAGGCGCCGGTGAGCTACGAGTTCCCGCGCGAGGTGGTGATCGAGGCGATCGTGAATGCGGTGGCGCATCGCGACTACACCAGCAACGGCAGCGTGCAGGTCATGCTGTTTGCCGACCGGCTCGAAGTCTGGAATCCGGGCGGACTGCCGCCCTCGCTCACGCTGGAAAAGCTGCGGCAGCCCCACGGCTCAGTGCCGGGCAATCCCCTGCTCGCCGAACCGCTCTACCTGGCCAAATACATCGAGCGGATGGGCACGGGCACGCGGGATATGATCCGGCTTTGCCGCGAGCTGGGACTGCGCGAACCGGAGTTTTCCATCGCGGATGGCTTCGTGACGAAGCTGTGGCGACCCGCGACCGCGCAGGCTACCGCGCAAGTCACCACGCAAGCTACCCCGCAAGCTACCCCGCAAGATAAGCTTCAGGATAACAGCATCTTGTCTGAGCTTGCGGGGGCGTTGGGCCTCCCCACCCCGCAAGCTACCCCGCAAGCTGCCGCGCAAGTCGCCAGCTTGCTCGGGCAAGCGGCGGAGGCTGCCTCCCGGGAATCCCTGCAACAGGCAGCTGGCATCGCTGACCGCGAGCACTTCCGCAAAGCCTACCTGGAGCCGCTGCTCGCCGCCGGCTGGCTGGAACGCACCCTGCCCGACAAACCCACCAGCCCGAATCAACGCTATCGCCTCACCGCGAAGGGGTCGGCCCTGCTGGGCGAGTTGCAGAAAGCAGGCTCCACCCGATGAGCAACCTCGGCCAGCCGGAACGCGCCACGCAGAATCGGGTGATCGCTCTCTTCCGCGACGAACTCGGCTACCGTTTTCTCGGCGACTGGAGCGACCGGCCCGACAACAGCAACATCGAGGAGGCGCTGCTCACGGATGCGCTCGTGCAGCGGGGCTACACCCCGGCGCAGATCGGCAGTGCGGTTCACAAACTCCGCAGCGAGGCGAACCATCACGGCCGGGCGCTCTACGGCAACAACCAGGAGGTCTACAAACTTCTCCGCTACGGCGTGCCGGTGAAAACCGAAGCCGGGCGGCCGACGGAGACCGTGCACCTGATCGACTGGCAGCATCCGGAGAAAAACGATTTCGCGCTCGCCGAGGAGGTCACGCTCGCGGGCAATCTCGAACGGCGGCCCGATCTTGTGCTCTACGTCAACGGCATCGCGGTCGCGGTCGTCGAGTTGAAGAACAGCCGCATCTCGCTGGGCGACGGCATCCGGCAAAACCTCTCCAACCAGCGGCCGGAGTTTCACGCGTGGTTTTTCAGCACGGTGCAGTTCGTCTTCGCCGGCAACGACTCGGAGGGCCTGCGTTACGGCACGATCGGCACCGAGGAGAAAATGTTTCTGAAGTGGAAGGAGGACGAGCAGGAGAACACCCGATTCAAGCTCGACAAATATCTCCTCAAGATGGCCGCGAAGCCGCGGTTGCTGGAGCTGATGCACGACTTCGTGGTCTTCGACGGCGGCATGAAAAAGCTGCCGCGCGTGCACCAGTATTTCGGCGTGAAGGCGGCGCAACAGCACGTGCGCGAACGCCGGGGCGGCATCATCTGGCACACCCAGGGAAGCGGGAAAAGCATCGTGATGGTCCTGCTCGCAAAATGGATTCTCGAAAACAACCCGCACGCCCGCGTCGCCATCGTCACGGACCGCGACGAACTCGATAAGCAGATCGAGCGGGTCTTCACCGAGGCGGGCGAACCGATCAAGCGGACGAGCAGCGGCCGCGACCTGATGAACCAGCTCGGGCAGGCGAAGCCACGGCTCCTTTGTTCGCTCGTGCATAAATTCGGCCGGCGCGAGGTCGAGGACTTCGAGCAGTTTCTCAAGGATCTCGAAGCGCAGCCGAGCCCGACGGTCGGGGAAGTGTTTGTCTTCGTCGATGAGTGCCACCGCACGCAGAGCGGAAAGCTGCACCGCGTGATGAAGGCGATGATGCCGAATGCGGTCTTCATCGGCTTCACCGGCACGCCGCTCCTAAAGCAGGATAAGGCCACGAGCTTCGAGGTGTTCGGGGGCTACATCCACACCTACAAGTTCAGCGAGGCGGTGGAGGACGAGGTGGTGCTCGATCTCATTTATGAGGCGCGCGACATCGACCAGCGGCTGAGTTCGCTACAAAAAGTGGATGAGTGGTTCGAAGCGTCTACCCGCGCGCTGAATGAGTGGCAAAAAGACGAACTGAAGAAGCACTGGGGCACCTTGCAACACCTTCTCAGTTCCAAGTCTAGGATGGAACGAGTAGTCGGCGACATCATCTTTGATTTCAAAAAGCGACGCCGGTTGAACGATGGTCGCGGTAACGCGATCCTTGTCGCCTCCAGCATCTACGAGGCCTGCAAATATTTCGCTCTGTTCCAGAAGACGGCGTTCAAGGGGAAATGCGCCGTGGTCACGTCCTATAATCCGCAGACGCGCGACATCACAACCGAGGACACCGGCGCGAACACCGAGACCGACAAGGAATTTATTTTCAACACCTACGCCGAGGTGCTGGCCGGGGTGGAGGCGAAACCGGGCCTGACGAAAACCGAAACCTACGAGGACGACGCGAAGCGCCGCTTCTCCCGCGAGCCCGCCGCGATGAAGCTGCTCGTGGTGGTGGACAAGCTCCTCACCGGTTTCGATGCGCCGCCCTGCACCTATCTCTACATCGACAAATCGATGCAGGACCACGGTCTGTTTCAGGCGATCTGCCGCACCAACCGGCTCGACGGCGACGACAAGGATTTCGGCTACATCGTGGACTACAAAGACCTTTTCAAAAAGGTGGAGAACGCGATCGCGGTTTATACCTCGGAGCTGGATCACAGCGCGGGCGGGGTCGATCCCACGGTGCTGCTGCAGGACCGTCTGACCAAAGGTCGCGAGCGGCTCGACACCGCGATCGAAACCGTCGCGCTCCTGTGCGAGCCCGTCGAACCGCCGAAGGGCGAGCTGGAGCACATCCACTATTTTTGCGGCAACACGGAGCTGCCCACCGATCTCGCCGACCGCGAGCCGCAGCGGGCCGCGCTCTACAAGGCCGCGGTGGCGCTCGTGCGCGCGTTTGCCAATATCGCCGACGAACTGGAGCGCGCCGGCTACCGCGAAGCGGATATCGCGCGCATCAAACAGCAGCTCGACCGCACGCTGAAGCTCCGGGAAATCATCCGCCATGCGAGCGGCGAGAGCCTCGACCTCAAAGCCTACGAGGCTGACATGCGCCACCTGATCGACACCTATATCCAGGCGGACGAACCACGGAAGATTTCCCCGTTCG
>JBDSSU010000528.1:0-8602 GCA_039928635.1 Opitutaceae bacterium
AGATAAGGCGCCGGAACAATTCCATCAATGTCCGTCAACCGCTTGAATTCGCCGGGCGAACATTTGAAAGCAACCGCCTCGATCACCTCCGCATCGAGCGAGATCAGAAGGAACATCTTGCCGGCGATTTTGAAGACGAGATTGTTTCCCCACTGACGAACGACCGTCGCGTGCGGCAAATCCAGCGCAAACGCCCGGAGCGAAGCGAGCCGCATGATTATCCCAGCAGAGCGCGAACCTTTACCTTGAGCATGTCACGAGTGAACGGCTTGTGCAGGAAGCCCAGGCGACTGCGACGATCCGCCAGCCGCGAGAGGGTGTCGGCTTCGCTGTAGCCACTCATGATCAAAACGGTGACGTCGGCCCGGATCGCGCGAAGTTGAGCGAGCGTTTCCTCGCCGCTGAGGCCCGGCATGATCAGATCCAGCAGAACGAGGTCGAAGGAGCCTGGACTGTTTCTGAAAGCCGCCAGCCCGGCCGCACCGTCGTCGGCCATCTGCGGGGAGAGGCCGTATGATTTCAACGCCTCGGCAGCCACCTGCCGGACGGTTTCATCATCCTCGATGATCAAGACCCGCGCTTTATGCGTCCACGGCCGCGCCGTCGGGGCGGAGTACGCGGGCACGGGTTCCTCCTTGGCCGGCGGGAGCAGCAGACGGAAGGTGGATCCCGCGCCGAGCGTACTTTCCACCTGAAGCGCGCCCTGGTGACTCCGGACGATGCCGAGCACCGCCGCCAGCCCCAATCCACGCCCCGCAAATTTCGTGCTGAAGAAGGGGTCGAAAATCTTCTTCAACGTCTCCGGCTTCATCCCGCAGCCGGTGTCACGCACCTCAAGGAAAACATAGTTGCCGGCCGGGAGTTCTCCCCCGGCAAACGACGCGCGCAGCCCTTCCTCCTTCTGTTCACCAACCCCCGATCTCAGGAACACATCTCCCGATCCGCTTCCGATCGCATCGGAGGCGTTGATCACCAGATTCATGACGATCTGGCGAAGTTGCGTGGCGTCCGCCATCACGAAGGGCAGATCGCCGCCGAGTTCCAGGTGGACGCGCACGCCGGTGCCGATGGAAACCTTCAACAGGGGCAACATCCCTTCCACGATTGCACTCAACGCGGTGGGTTCGACGACGAAGCGTCCCTTCCCCGCATACGCGAGCATCTGCCGGCAGAGTTCCGCGGCCCGAAGGGAAGCTGTCTCAATCGCGTTGAGCAGCGGGTCCGTCGCTTCACCCGGGGGAACCGAAAGGCGCAGCAAACTCGCGTTGCCCAGAACCCCCGTGAGGAGATTGTTGAAATCATGGGCGATCCCGCCCGCGAGCAATCCCAGGCTCTCCAGCTTCTGGCCTTCGAGCAGCTTTCGTTCGAGGGTGATTCGTTCCGTCTCCGCCTTTTTTTGCGCGGTCGTGTCAATCACCAGACCTTCGAAAAACTCCAGCGAACCCTTCGGGTCGTAGACTCCGCGGGTGCGTGAGAACACCCATTTTTCAAAGCCTTCACGCGAACGCACGCGGTATTCCACTTCGAATTCCCGGCGCTCCTGCAACGCGGCGCGGGTCACCGCTCGCACCCGCGCCAGATCCTCGGGGTGAATGAAATCGCGGAAAGCCAGGCGACCGTCTTGAAAATCGTCCGGCGGATGACCGGTGAGAGCGAACACGCCCTGGCTCGCAAAGAGCACTTGCAGGCGCGCGCCCGGGCGACAACGAAACGCCATTCCGGGTAACACATGCATCAGGCCCTCGAGTTGCCGCCGGTTTTCGCCCAATAGGGCATCACGGTCAGAGACGAGCTGCTCAACTTTTCCCGTACGCCGCCCCAAAGAGTAAACCAATCCGCCCAGCAGTCCGGTGACGAAGAGAACTCCGGCGGCGCGCAGGAGCGGGCCGGAGCTTGCCTTTGCTTCGATCCATCCGGCGCGGGGACGATAGAACACCTGCCAATCCCGTTCTCCGATCGCGATCGGGTACGCCTGCGACATGCCCTGGTTGAATTCGCTCACCGTCGGAATGGCGCCGCCATCCGCCGCAGGGTTGCTGGGCAGATAGTGCAGCACGCGCAAAGCCGGCTCGACGGCGAGGCGGTCGAGATAGAGAACGTCCAGGAAATTGTCGGCGTCGGCCGGGCGCGTTTGTTCGAGTACGGCGCGCAGATCGAGAATGCCCTGGACGAAACCGATAAAGGTTTCCGCTTCGGCGGCGCTCGGGTTTGACGCCGGCGGGGTACGAGCACGGTAAACGGGCCAGATCAGGATGACGCTTAGCTTGGTGCCCGTTTCCTGCACGAGTTTGATCA
This sequence comes from Opitutaceae bacterium, assembly GCA_039928635.1. Taxonomy (GTDB): domain Bacteria; phylum Verrucomicrobiota; class Verrucomicrobiia; order Opitutales; family Opitutaceae; genus DATAKE01. The sequence continues at coordinate 2,296 of JBDSSU010000528.1, forward strand.
GGCCGGTGGCCAGCATGCGCCGGGTTCGGCGGGCTGTTTCCAGATCCGAGCGCGTCGGCCCCGTTTTCAAATCGTAGCCCAAGGCGCGTCCATTCCCCTCGAGGGGTTGAACATAGCTGACCGGGTAGTATTCGGAACGTTCGGACGCCCGCACCAGCTGGCCGGCGGCGTCGAGCTGAGTGAACATCACCGGCGGGCCGCCATGACTCTGGCTGATCATGGCCTCCGCGGCGGATCGGTTTGCGGCGGTGACGACGGGGACCCATTCGAACGCCCGCACGTGAGCATTACGGTCTTCGACCCGGCGAGTGGCTCGGACGAATTCAGCCCGGTCGATATTATCTTCCTGGGTGAACATCGTCCAGAGACCAGCCAGCGCGTCCTCATAACGCCGGAGGACGTCGCGCGTGATGGCATGCCGTTCCAGGGCTAGCTGCCGAAACTCCGCTTTGGCTTCGGCGCGTTCGTCACCCTGAGCCTCGAGGAAAACGAGCACGCTCGCCAGGACGCCGAGGACCACGACGAGCACCACCGCTCGGCGACTCGTCAAAAAAGGCGGTTTGCGCAGCACGTCAGCCATGGAGATAGCCTCGCAGGTTGGTTCGCTTCCGCCGCGCGGCAAATACTTCGATGCGATCTGCGTCGCGCACGGCGGTGCGAGGATTACCCGGGGCCGGGGGAGGAAGGTCGACGCGCAGAACGCCCACCGTTCCCGGCGGATGACGTCGCTGCTCCCGATTGGCGTTTGGGGGCGGCCTCATCATGGCCCGCCCGCCGGAGCAGCCCTTGCGCGCGAGTTCGACCGCTTGCAACCGGAGCGCGGCGACGGCTTCGCTGCTCGGGTCGTCCCGACGCTCTTCGCTCTAAAGGCGATACGGCAACGGGTGGCGGGAAGTCACGGCGACCACCCGCGCTTTAACGCTGGCCAGCGTGGCGGCTTCCTCCGGCTTTCCGGCGACCGCTAGGACGGCATCGATGCACGAAGCGATTTCTTCCATCTCTGATTCCACGAACCCGCGCGAGGTGATCGCCGGCGTGCCGAGCCGGATACCCGAGGCTTGGAAAGGCGAACGGGTCTCGAACGGCACGGTGTTTTTGTTACACGTGATATTCGCGCGATCGAGGGTCTCCTGCGCGACTTTGGCGGTGAGTTCGGGGAACTTCGTGCGCAGATCGAGGAGGAAGAGGTGATTGTCGGTGCCGCCCGACACGATCTTGTAGCCACGGGACGTGAAGGCCGCGGCGAGCGCACGGGAATTTTTCACGATTTGCTCCGAGTACGCTTTGAAATCCGGTTTGAGGCATTCGGCGAAACACACCGCTTTGCCGGCGATCACATGCATCAACGGGCCGCCCTGTCCGCCCGGAAACATGGCCGAGTCGATCGCTTTCGCGTGGGCGGCGCGGCAAAGAATGAGTCCACCCCGCGGTCCGCGCAGCGTTTTGTGCGTGGTCGTCGTCACGAAGTCGGCGTGCGGCACGGGTGAAGGGTGAATTCCCGCCGCGACCAGGCCGGCGATGTGCGCGATGTCGGCGAACAGGAAAGCGCCGACGCTGCGCGCAATCTCCCCCATGCGGGCAAAGTCGATCACACGGGAATAAGCGCTCGCGCCGACGGTGATCATTTTCGGTTTCTCGCGGATCGCGAGGGCCGCCAACTCGTCGTAGTCAATCAGCCCGCTGTCTTCCCGCACTCCGTATTGGACGAACTGGTAGAGTTTGCCGGAGAAATTCGCCGGATTCCCGTGAGTGAGGTGCCCGCCATGGCTGAGGTTCATGCCGAGCAGCTTGTCGCCCGGCTGGAGGACCGCGGTGTAGACCGCGAAATTCGCCTGGGAGCCGGAGTGCGGCTGCACATTGGCGTGCTCCGCGCCAAAAAGTTTTTTCGCGCGCTCAATGGCGATCGTCTCGATTTTATCAACGTGCTCGCAACCGCCGTACCAGCGCTTACCCGGATAGCCTTCGGCGTACTTGTTGGTGAGGACGCTGCCCTGGGCCTCCATCACCGCGGGATAGGTGAAGTTCTCGGAGGCGATCAGCTCGAGGTGGCTTTGCTGGCGGCCAAACTCGGCAGCGATCGCGGAATAAATTTCGGGGTCCAGGGTCTTGAGCGGCTCGGCGGTAAGCATGGAAAAGGAGAAGCTCAAACGCTCACGCAACGCCGGGCGGACGCAAAGATTTTTTCTCAGGCGCGACCGGCCACGTGTGTCTTAAGGTACTCCACCAGCGAAGGGATCGCTTCCACCATTTCGTCGCGCGCGGCTTCGTAGACTTTCAAGGGGCCACCGTAAGGATCGGCAATTTCCGGATTACCGGGGTCCGGCATGAACTCGCGAAAGAGGAAAAGATTGGCCGGCGACGGATTTCCCTGACGCTGGATGATCATCCGGTGTGACTCCGTCATGCAAAGAACCAAGGCGGCGTCATCGAGCATCTGTTGATCCAGCAGCCGGCTCCGATGTGACGAAAGATCCAATCCCACTTTCTTGAGCGCGGTCACGGAATTCGGCGAAACCGGTTCACCGGGATGGGCGGAGACGCCGGCCGAAATCACCTTGAAGGACCGCAGCGGCTCGGGCTGAGCTGCCAAGGCGTGCTGGAGCAGTGCTGCCGCCATCGGACTACGGCATATGTTAGCCGTGCAGACGGTGACGATGATGATGGGAGCGGGCATTCAGGAGGGAGGAAAGGACACGGTTTGACGGCAAATGCAAAACCGGATTCGGGCCGGAGAACGCGGCGCAATGATCTCGGTGATGCTTCGCGTGACTCGCGGCCGCCGGCATCACTGAGCCCGGTTTACGGGCCACTCGCCGACGCGCCGGTTGAGAGAGCGGCGTGCAATTGCGCGAAACGGGCTCGATTCGCGTCGTCCGCCACGTACTCGATTCCTGTCGTGAGCAACTCGCGCGCTTCCGCGCGACGGCCGGCGCGAGCGAGCGCGAGAGCGAGGCGATAGCTCACGGTCGGATTCAGCGCGAAAGATTTCGCCCCGTGGACCAGCGCCTCTACATCGCCCGCCGGCGGCGTTTCCCGGCAACGCGTCCAGGCGTCGGCCAGCAAACCGAATACCTCCGGCAATTCCGGGGTGAACGCGGTTGCTTTTCGCAGCGGCTCCACGATCGCGGCGATCTCGTTCGCCGTGAACAAACGGTTCGAGGGTTGATCGCGCAGCAGTTGGCCGAAACGGAATCGGGCCACCTCGTGGTAGGCGCGCGGCGTGTTCGCTCCGGCCGCGATGGCCTGTTCGAGTGAGCGCTGCCCGTCGGCGGCGTGGCCGGCATCGACTTCGCATAGTCCGATGGCGGCGAGCAGCCGCGGATCGCGGCCGCCTTCCTGGTAGGCATTCGCGATCGTGCGCCGCGCCTGCTCAATGTAGCGGGGCGCGAAGGCGGGCTGGGTGCGTTGCACGTAGCCAATCTCGAGTCGCTCCCATTCGCCGCGGAGGCGAAGGATTTCGGGCCGCTCCGCTTTGCGCACCTCAGGGATCGAGAAGGGCGCCGCTTTCCGGGCGGGAAGACGCAACGGCTCCTGAAGCGCGATCGGCAGATAGTCGTTCAAGCGATCGCGCAGATCGGAGAATCCGAAGCCGAAACATTGCTGAAACATTTCCCCGGTGACGCGCTCCTCGCCGGCGCGCCGCGCGAAGTTCCAGAACGCGTCACGCATTCCGTTGCGCGGATCGAGCGCCCAGCGGACGAACAGTTCGACCTGACATTGCAGGGTGCGCACGCGCAGCGGATGCCGGTTGCCTTCGCCGCGCAGCGCATCGGGCGCGAACATCTCCGCGGCGGGCAACAGCGACCGCGGCCGCGCCGGATCGCGCGCGATCGCCGCGCTTTCCTGGGCCGAAAGCCAGCGGATCGGCGGGAAGACATAGGCAGTCTCGCCGGTGTCCCGTCGTGCGTAGAGCGCCAGAATGCCCTCGACCAGCCAGGGAGGGAGCATGGGCGTGCGGCGCTCGAGGCGAAAGCGCAGATCGTCGGCGGTCAGCAGCAGTTTCCTTTGGTCAAGTTCGTCCTTGTCCAGGTACAGGAAAAGCGCGGAAACATCCCGGCCATCGAGCGAGAGCGAGGCGAGATAGTGCACTCTCCCGGGTCTCGCGCCGACGAGGGGTTGCGATTTTCCCGAACCCAGGACTTCCGCCGCCACGGCATCGTTCGCTTTTGGCGCGACCGTCGGGTCCGCGAGCAACGTGATCGAAGGGAGTTTGGCCAGGAATTCCTCCGGGACGAGCGCGCCCAGCTCCCGCAGCAGGCGCTGGTCTGACTCGATATATTTTTGCGTGGTCCGCGCGGAGCAGCTCGAAAGATACTCGTCTCCCTGCACGCTGGCGTAGAGCCACACGGTCGAGCCCGCCGTGTCGTTCACCACCATCGGCGGCAGCGCGATAGTCGGTCCGGACACCGTCAGCGGCACCGCCTCCGGCTCGGCGGCGTGGCAGAGCCCAGCGCCGAATCCCCAGACAATGCCGAGCAGGTAAATTCCCCGGGCGTTCATTTCACTTCCTTCGATTCGCCGATGCGCACGCGGTAGTTGTAGAGGTTTAGGTTAAAGAATTCATCAAGCCGCGTGTAGACGCGTGCGCGGGCCGCGGGAAGTTCCGCGGCGAAATCGCCGTTGACCTCCACGTAGTCCGCATCGGCGCCGAGCTTGCGACGCAACCGCTGGTTGGCGGCGTCGATCGCCGCATCGCCCGTCGGATCGACGACCAGGAAAACAGGACTCGTGCTGGGGCGATCAAAGACCGAGAGCGCCGCCAGATTCGTGAGCCCGCGCTGGAGAAACGCACGATTCACTGCTTGAGGAAAATTAACGGGGATTCCCTCGTCGGTGGTGACTTCCGGTCGCACCCACGCGCCGGGATCCAGCGGCGCATTGAAGGAAACGGCGCAGCGGAAAGTCTCGGGATGAAGCTGCACCGCGCGCACCGCGAGATATCCCCCGAATCCCGATCCCAGCGTCGCGATCCGCTTCCGGTCAATCGGGTGTCGAGTCGCGATCCAGTTCAAGGCCGAGATCGCATCGTCAACGGGGATGCGATCGATCGCCGGCAAAATCCCCTCGCGATGACTGCGACCGAATCCCTGGACGCCACGGTGATTGAGCCGGATCACGACGAGTCCCATCGAGGCGAGCACCTGCGCTTCGCGGTCGAACTCCGCGTGCGCCGTCGCGGGAAAGCCATTCGCGAAACACATCACCGCGGGCGGTGGAGAGAGGCGAGGGGTACGCGGGGTCGTGAGGTAGCCGCTCAGGTGTACGCCCTCGGGTGTTTCGAATTCGAAAAACTCCGTCGGGTGGAGGTCCGCCGCTTTGAGCCACGGCGCGCTGCGAAAAATTTCCAACGGGAGATTTTCCGCTTTCCGCCAAACAAAATAACGCCCCGGTTCCGTGCCGCCGCTCACGCGAATCAAGAACGCATCGCGGGTGTCGCTCCACTCGAGGATCTCGACGGCGCGCTGCGGAAACTTCTGCTCGACCGCCTGTTGGCTGGCGGCGAGTTCGGCGTCGCTCCACACCGAAACCGGCTGCGGTCCGGGGCTGCGCACGCCGGCGAGTTGTCCGCGATGCTCGTCGAAGATCAGCTGCGGCGCCGGGTAGGTGGGCTCGAGCGGAGCGAGATCGAGGTGGGGATTTTCGAGCGCGAGCGCGGTGCGCTGTTTCGTTTTTAAATTGAGCGCGTAGATGCCGAACGTATCGCGGCCGACATTCGAAGCGACGTAGAGGATGTCTGGGTCGACATCGAAGCCGAGAGGATACGCCCGTTCGTTGAAGTAGTTTTTCGGCGTGATGGTGAAGTGTCCTGCGAGTGAACCGAGCCAGGATTCGTTAAATTTCAGGGGCGTCCTTCCGAGCAGCGCGAACGGACGATCAAGCACGAGGCGTTGTTTTGCATAACTGATTCGCGATCGCCCCTGCCGATCGTAGCCGACGGGCCCGACGATGAACTCATCGCCGAGTGAGGTTTTCTTCCCCGTGGAGACATCAACGCTGAAGAGGGTGGTTGGCAGGATGACGGGGATGGGAAGGGGAGGCAGGAACTTCCCGCCGGTCCTCGCGCTCCCCGGGGTCTCCGGAACTGACATCGCGAATTCGGCGCCGACCGCCTGGACGAGCAGGTGATTGCGATCCCCGGGGGGGAAGCCCGCCACCGTGCTGAATCGGGGGCGATCTAAGCTAACCCCGGACGGGCTGAGGACAGTCCCGACCAAATCCGGACCATCGATCAGCACCTTCGGATTTTTCCCGTCCGCATCGACCCCGAAGATCGGTGCGAAATGTTTTCTGCCGACGACCTCCTCCG
>JBDSSU010000529.1:0-8918 GCA_039928635.1 Opitutaceae bacterium
AAGCCGAAGCAAGCTTCGGGGTATCGCTCCCAATGCGAATCAAAACCGTGTCCGCGAGGTAAGCGAGGTCGACGCCGGGGTGTCCTTGCACCTCATAGAGACGGTGGGCAGGCAGACCGCCTCCCAATACATGATCAAGACCTTCGATACCAGTTGGGCACCGGGCGAAAGGCGCCGGTTTAGGCTCAGTCGTCATGAGTTGATAAAGCGGAAACGTTAGTCAACGGAACCGCTTTTACGTTCCGACGCCTCCGGCCGATTGGGCGCGCGAAGCCGGAGGGAAAAGGAGCGAGCTGCCAACGAAAGGAAGCGCGAAGCTTCCGAGTCGTCGACTAACGCTGGCGGCCTAGACCAACAACAGGGACGGCTTCTCGAGCAGTTCCTTGAGCGCGGACAGATAGGTTGCTCCGACGGCTCCGTCAACGACCCGGTGATCGCAAGAAAGGGTGAGCGTCATCGTGTGGCCGATCACGATCTGGTCATTCTTCACAACGGGTTTTTTCACCGTCGTTCCCACCGCGAGGATTGCCGCATTCGGAGGGTTGATGATCGCCGAGAATTTCGGGATGCCCATCATGCCGAGATTCGAGACGCAGAAGGTGCCGCCGGTGAATTCCGCGGGGGCCAGTTTCTTTTCCTTGGCGCGTTTGCCGAGCGCTTTGGCTTCCGTGCTGATCTGGAAAACGCTCTTAAGATGCGTGTCGCGGATCACCGGCGTGATGAGGCCATCCTCGATGGCGACGGCGAAGGAGACGTGGGCGGCGGCGAAGTATTGGATTTTGTCGCCCTGCCACGAGCCGTTGACCTGCGGAACGCGACGCAACGCTTCCGCGCTGGCTTTGAGAATGAAATCGTTGACGGAAAGTTTGACGCCTTCCTTTTCGAGGCCGCTGTTCAGCTGCTCCCGAAGAGCTAGGAGCGGAGCGGCGTCGATTTCGATCTCCACGTAGAAATGCGGGAGCTGGGTCTTTGATTCCACCAAGCGCCGCGCGATGGCCCCGCGCATGTTGGAAACCGGAACGGCTCGCTCTTCCTGGATGGGGCCTTTTGCGAAGGCGCTTTGTCCGCTCGGAAGGCCGTTGCTCCCACCACGGGAGCTCGCGGCGGGTGCACCCGCTTTCGCCGTGCCGGCCTTTTCGGCGGCAATCACATCGGTGCGTACGATCCGTCCACCAGGGCCGGACCCGGTGATCCGCGAGATATCGAGGCCCTTTTCCTCGGCGAGTTTACGAGCCAACGGAGAAATCTTCACGCGTTCCCCAGCCGTCGCGGAGGGCGCGGCCGTCGTTTCCCCCTTAGCGGAAGCGTCGGAGTGCGAAACGCGGGAAACGTTTTTCGCCTTCGATTCCGCCGCGGGTTGCGCCTGCGCTTCGTTTTTCGAAGGGGTGCCGGTGTCCGGTTTTTCTTTATCGGAAGACGCCGGAGTTCCATCGGCTTTCGGAGTTTCAGGAGCAGCGGGCTTCCTCTCTGGAACATCGACTTTCTCACCGGGTTTTCCGATGGCGCAAAGCGGTTCACCGATGGCGACCTGACTCCCGGGAGCGGCGAAGATCTTCAGGAGGGTACCATCAAAAAAGCTCTCGAGCTCCATCGTCGCCTTGTCGGTCTCAACCTCGGCGAGCATTGAGCCGGATTTAACGACGTCGCCTTCTTTTTTGAGCCATTTGACCAGCGTACCCACCGTCATGGTGTCGCTGAGTTTCGGCATATCGATGATTTGAGCCATGGGAGCTAGTAGCGGGTAAGAATCTGATCAGGAGCGGAAATAGATTTCACGGAAGTCCAGGCAGGGAATGAAGTGTTAATTTCTTCCGTCCGGTTTGCTTGGCGATCTTCTCTTCAACCGAATCGGGTCACGCCACGGCCGCGAGAGCCGCTTTGAGGACGCGTTGTGGATTGGGAAGCTGTTCGGTTTCGACCGGCGGGCTGTAGATCGCGGGGGCGTCGATGGTGCACAAGCGGTGGATGGGACCGTCGAGTTCATCGAAGGCCTCGCGTTGAATCATGTAGGCCAGCTGGGAGCCAACGCTGGCGAAGGGCTTTTGCTCCTCGACGATGAGGACGCGATGCGTCTTCGCGACGGAGGCGAGGACGGTGTCGATGTCGAGCGGGCGAATCGTGCGGAGGTCGACGACTTCAACCGAGACGTCGTGCTCTTTCTCGAGGAGATCCGCGGCCGCGAGCGAATGCAGCACGCACCGTCCGTAGGTGACGATCGTCAGATCCGTGCCGAGGCGCTTCACGTCAGCTTTTCCGAGGGGAATGACGTATTCCTCGGTCGGAACCTCGCCTTTGTCGCCGGAGAGAATCGTGTTCTCGAGGAAGAAAACGGGATCGTTGTCACGAATCGCGGACTTGAGCAGGCCCTTCGCGTCGTACGCGGTGGAAGGCACGACAACCTTCACGCCGGGATGGTTGGCCAAAACGTTTTCGGGCGTATGCGAGTGAGTGGCTCCGACATTGGTGCCGCCATTAGCGGGGCCGCGGATCACGATCGGGCAATTAATCTGGCCGCCGGACATGTAGCGGACGTTTGCGGCGTTGTTCAGGATCTGATCGAAGGCGACGGAGTAGAACGACCAGAACATCAATTCCATCACGGGCCGGATACCGAGCATCGAAGCCCCCACGCCCATGCCAATGAAGCCCGCTTCGCTGATTGGAGTGTCGACGATGCGCTTCGGGCCGAATTTCGCGAGCAGGCCCTCGGTTACCTTGTAGGCGCCGTTGAACTGGGCGACTTCTTCGCCCAGGACGACGACGTTCGGGTCGCGGGTGAGTTCCTCGGCAAGAGCGTGGCGGATGGCTTCGCGGTAAGAGATCAGTGGCATGGGAAAAGTAGCGAGTACTGGGTAGCGGGTAGTGAGTAGTACAGAAAGAGAGGGAGCGATGGCGCGCGGTTTGGATGCTCCTGCTCGCGACTGACTACTCGTTACTTCGAGCTAGTCGAAGAAAAGGCGGCCTTGGGATTTGCGCTCGGAGGGATTATCGGTTTCCCAATAAACATCCTTCTGAATGTCTTCGACCGTCGGGTAGGGACTTGCTTCGGCGAACTGGGCGGAAAGTTCGGCTTCCTCGATTGCCTCGGTGTTGATTTTTTCAATCACCGCTTCGTCCACGACACCCTCGCCGAGCAACTTGTTTTGGAAAACCTGGATCGGGTCCTTCGTATTCCGGTATTCCTCGATCTCCTGTTTGGTGCGGTAGGTGTTGTCGGGATCGGCGACGGAATGTCCCCGGTAACGATACGTGCGAATTTCAATGACGGCCGGTTTTGATTCCTCGCGGGCGAGCTTGAGAAATTTGTCCATGGTCGCCCGAACTTCGTAGAGATCGTGCCCGTCGCAGACTCCCCAGGCCATGTGGTAGGCCTCGGCGCGTTTCGCGAGATCCCCGGCCGAGGAACGCTCCTGACTCGTGCCCATCGAATAGCCGTTGTTCTCGATGACGAAAATGACCGGGAGCTGCCAGAGCGCGGCGAGGTTGTAGGCTTCGTGAACCGCACCTTGGTTGACGGCGCCATCACCCATGAACGTCATCGCGGCGCCTTTGACCCCTTGGTACTTCAAACCGTAAGCGAGACCGGCGCCGAGGGGGACCTGGCCCCCGACGATCCCGTGGCCGCCCCAGAAATTCCGCGAGGGATCAAAGTAATGCATCGAGCCACCTTTGCCTTTCGAGGAGCCGGTGATTTTACCGTAGAGCTCGGCCATGAGCGGTTTCATATCCATCCCCACCGCGATCGCATGGCCGTGGTCCCGATAGGCGGTGATGACGTGGTCATCCTTGCCCATCAGCGAACAGCAACCGACCGCCACCGCTTCCTGCCCGATGTAAAGATGAAGGAAACCACCGATGTTCGTGCCGCCCGCGCTATTCTTTGCCTGATAGGAACGTAGGCTGCGCTCTTCAAAGCGGCGGATGCGCACCATTGTCCGGTAAAGCTCGATCTTTTTTTCGCGCGTCAGACTGGCGTTGATGGGTGCATCGCGAAAGACGGTGCTCTTAACGGTGTCGTCGCCCTTTGGATCGGCGGTGGCGGTGTTTTTTTTGCTCACGAGGAAAATCGATTGATAATAAAGCGGAAAGTCTCCGTTGGATGAGAGGGAAATCAAGCGCGGATTCGATTCATGACGCGGCGCGTCTTCCAATCGATCTGGCGGCGCTCCACGACGCGAAACCCGCGATCGAGTTAGGCCTCGCGGTGAGTCCGTATTCGTTTCGAACCCAGAAATGTTGGAGATCCAGAGCCAACAGGTGCGAGCCCGACACGCTAACGCAGCTCGCGAGTCTCGGCCTCTTCACCTCGCTCGAATTCCGCCAAGATCACACGGCGAGGCCGCGCCGCTTCCGCGTCGGCTCTCTGCGCGAGGTTTTTGATGTACCGGCTGAATTCTTCGTCTTCGCCTTCCAGCAGAGTGGGCAACGCTTTTCGGAAGTCACCGTGTCGCACCCATTCGGTCATATAGTCCTCCCAGGATTGCCAGAGGCGCTTCGTCTGGTGGTCCATTTCCTTCTCATAAACGAGCAAGTAAGCGCGCTCGAAAAGGGAGATGAGGACGCCGAAGATTGCCAGGCGCCGTTCTTCCTGCTCATCCGTGTAGCCGGAGGGTTTCGATTCCTTCCGCAGGAGATGCAGGTCCGCGTTTTCCAGCACGAGTTTCAGGAACTCGCGGTACTCATCTGAAAGCCGCTGAAAAATTTCTTCGTCCTCGTTCCGTCGTTCCTTCCGTTGCCCGAGCACGAAAATGACGATCGCGAACGGCAGGCCGATGATCGTGACGATGTAGCTGGCGAGTTCGAACCATTCGAGCGTGCTCATGCGGAAAAGGTAATCACGACGGCCAGGACCGCCACCCGGCCGGCTCAATCAGCGGACCGTTTCGCGAACCGTCTTGGGCCTCGGCGGTTAAGGAGCGAAAGCCGGCTTAAAACTCACTCTGAGTACTGGCGTCTGGTTTCGGGACCGTGTTACTTCGACGGCCATGACTCTTGCCGACTACGGCTGGAACGACGCTCTCGCGGTCACCTTTGCGCCGCACACGGCGGGGGGGATGGAGCCTGCGCGCGTCGTTTGCGAACTCCGGCGGAATTTTTATGCGGTGCAGACCGAGTCCGGTGAAGTGCTCGCCGAATGCGGCGGCGGTTTTTTTCATGTGGCGCGTGAGCCGGAGCAGTTTCCCGCCGTCGGCGACTGGGTCGCGGTGAAGCGTCGCGCCGGTGAGCTTCGTGCCGATCTGCATGCCGTCCTGCCGCGGCGCACGAAATTTTCGCGACGAGCCTCGGGATCCGAGGAAATCGAGCAAATCGTAGCGGCGAATATCGACACCGTTTTTCTGGTGAGCGGACTCGATCGCAATTTCAACCCGAAGCGCATTCAGCGCTTTCTGGTCGCCGCCAAAGAAAGCGGCGCTGACGCCGTGGTGATTTTGAACAAAGCGGATATCTGTGACGACACGGACGCGGTGCGCCTCGAGATCGAGCAACTCATCCCGGGCGTTCCCGTGCTCATCACCAGCGCGGAAACGCGCAAGGGGCTGAAAGGATTGACCACGGCTTATGCGCAGCCGGGGCGCACCTTGGCGTTTGTGGGTTCCTCCGGCGTGGGCAAATCGAGTTTGATCAATGCGCTGCTGCGCGACGATGAAGCGCTGCCGACCGGGGAAGTGCGGGAGAAAGACAGCAAGGGGCGCCATACCACAACACGGCGCGAACTGGTCCTCACGCCTTCAGGGGCGCTGGTGATTGATACGCCAGGGATGCGTGAGCTGCAGCTGTGGGGTGTGGAGGACGGGATCGAAGAAGCGTTCGCCGATATCAAAGCGCTGGCGCTGCGCTGTCGCTTTACGGACTGCGGACACACCAACGAACCGGGTTGCGCGGTGCGCGCCGCACTGGCTAACGGCGAATTGTTGAAGCAGCGCTTGGACCAATATCAAAAACTCAAAGCGGAGAAAACGGCCCGCGTTCCCGCCGAGCGCAAGCCGAGCGCCTTGGCCAGCAAGCCGAGTTGGAAGAAAAGAGGCGAAGGCAGCACCCCGTTCCGCCATCGCCACGAGAAGGAAGATTGAGGGGAATGGGTTGAGCAATCACGTGGCTGCCACTGTCGCCGGCAGCCGCAGACGGCGGTGAACCCGCTCGACCTGCACGTCGCACTGCGCGCTGTCGTCGAAGTCCTGTTCGTAAATCAGCGGTCGCCGTTGAGGGTTCGCCAGGGTCAAACTTTTCACTCTGCGGTCGGCGCATTCGCAATGAAGCGGTTTCTCCCTTTTCGCTTTCTCAGGTTGGCTGCAGCAGAGAAACGTCCAACTTCGCGATCACGCTGTGCAGATTGCAGGCAAGGCCGAAGTCCACGCCGCTCGCCGCATCCGTCTGTTCCGCGAAATGCAGGCCAACCGCGATGTCCGTGATCCGTCCGTTCTCCACGATCATCCAGAGCGCCCCCGAATCGCCACCGCTGCACAACCGCCCGTCGGCTGGAGGTCGCGCCGGATCGATGGAAATCTCGAAGCCGCCCACGTCCTGCGGTCCGATTGTGCCGCCGTAGTCGTGGCGAAAAACCAGCCCGGTGCGCTGCACGATCCCAAACGTCACTCCGGTCGTACGCCCCGACTTTGCGACGTGGTCCCCAATCGCCGCCCTCGCCAGCCGGCGCGGCGCCACGCCGAGCTCGAACAACGTCTCGTCAAATCCCCGGCCTTCGATGCTCGCGATCGCCCCATCGCCTGCGAGGCCGATATGGCTGCGCAACAAATGACCGGCGTGATTGCGGGCGAGGTCAGCCGAATCGGAGCTGCCCGGCTGCACAATCGAATCGCCCGCCGCCGTCCCCGCGCCCGCCAGCACGTGGGCGTTGCTCAAAATGCAGGGCCCGCCCAGCAGCCGGTCGTAGACGATCGCGCCAATGGTGCCCGCCAGCACCGTCGGATGACTCACGCTTATTCCCGGCATGATGCGCGCAAGCCGGCGACGACGACGCACCTTCGGCGCGAGCTGGTTTTCCTTTACCCACGCCGGAGGCAAGGGCTGAGGCACGAGCTTGAAGGAAAGGCGAAACGACCGCTCGACCACGTCCACCGCAATGCGACGGCCGTCGGGGGCACGCAAAAATCGCGGGAGCTTCACGAAACCTTTTGCCGCCAGTTTCCGTAACGCACGAATTTTCTTTGCGACCGAAACCTGGATCGAGAGTTCGCCGGTTGGTTGGTTATCGACGAGCTTCGGACCGACACCGACCGACGTGACGTTCGGATAAGCCAGCCACCCCTGTGCTTGAACGCGCAATACCTTGAGAATCTCCTCCTCCGTGAGCGGGCCGGTTTTCTTTTTAGCCATGGGGAAGGAGCGACCGCGCGGCACGCGAGGCGGCGGAACTCGGTTAGTGAACCCGCGCGCGCCGCGGCTGCGTGAGCGCTTGGAGGCGGATCGCACCCGACTCGCTCAAGATCGCTTTCAGCAAAGTCGCACGATCAGCGAGATCGGTGAACCGATGCTTCACCGGCGGATTCGCCGGATCATCTATCTCGATGCCCTTGAGGAAACCCGAGAGCTGCGCCTCGGCGCCGGGGGCGCGATTCGCGATGTGGAGGAAATTGACCGTGCCGGTTTCCACGTTGTGACAACCATTGCAGGTGAAGACGGCCAGCTTGTGCCGCGCTTCCTTGTTTCCCACGTTGGGCGCCTGCCAGGTGAAGCTCCCCGGGGCCTGCGCCGTCCCGACCAGCGAGGACGCAGCGAGGAACGGCTGGTTTTGAAACTGGGTGGGAACGCGCACCGTGCCGTCGAGAATCTCGACCTCGTTGTCGTTGATGAATTTTGTGAGCGTTGCCGTGTTTTGGAAGGCATTCGCCGGCGTCTGGAGCGTGGGGGACGGCACCAACGCGCCCCCGACCAGTCGGAATTCGCGCAGTTCCCACGGCAGCGCGAGCGCGATCTCGTTCGTGCGGATTTGATTCAACTGCCCGCCCGCGCCGGAAAATTTATCCGTGATCACCTGCAGCGCGGCGTTGAACTGCGGGCCAAACGACATCACGCCGAGCGCATGCCACTCCTGCGCCCAGCCGCGCAGGCGTTCGCGGTCCGTGCCGATCAACCGATACTCGAAGATCACGGTGAAGGGCAGCGGCGCATCGTTCGCGCCCAGCACTCCGAAAACAAACCGGCCTTCGCCGGCGGTCTTGTCGGCGGGGTCATCGATGCGGTTCAGGTCCACCCGATTGACGATCGCGAGCAGGCGGAAGGGTGCGTTGGCGAAGTTCATCGTCCACGCGGCATCGGTCGCACCGGTCTGGCCATCGCGCACTTTCCACGTGTCGATCACGCTCGGGCGGATCGCGCTGCGTGCGGCGACCGTCTGGGAGTTGATTGCCTGCGTCGATTCCCAGGTGCGGAGCCAGTTCAACGTAAACGTCTTCACATCGCTTGTGCCCGCGAGGCGTTTCATCAACCCGCCAAACGACCACGGGCCGTTCGGCCCTTTCGTGCGATCGTCGTTCACCACCGAAAGATGAGTGATCATGAGCTCCTTCTCGATCACGGGCTCATGCGGGGCGACCACCACCGGCGGCGGGGTGGGTGGCGGCGGTGTGACCGGTGGAGTGGTCGGAGGCTGGGTCGGAGGATTGCCCGGATTGGAACCGCTATTCGAGCAAGCGCTCACGAACGTGAGGACGACGATGGCGAGACAGGGTAACGTAGTTTTCATGGGAAACGCACTGCAGGTTGAAACGCACCTCCGCCGAAAACGTGGCTATTAGGAGGCACCTCTCGTCGCGGTCTCCTGCGGACGGCGGAAAATCGGCTCCGAAATCGCCGCCGAGTCGAGCCTAATTCAGCAGGCCCGCCTCGGTCGCGGGTGCGTCTCCTGCGGGAGTTGCGGTCACGCCGCCCGCCTTACTTCCACTGTTGAATGAGATCCG
>JBDSSU010000530.1:0-3351 GCA_039928635.1 Opitutaceae bacterium
CAGCCCCGCTTTCTGCGCGGCGTACGCCAGCGCTGCATCCAGCCCGCCAATCTCGTCCACCAAGCCCAGCTCTTTGGCCGCGACTCCGGACCAAACCCGTCCCTGCGCAATTTCCTCCACGCGTTCCCGTTTCAACTGGCGGGACTCGGCGACCTTCCGCACGAACTCGCCGTAAATCCAGTCCACCAAGTTCTGAAACACCGCCATCTCCTCGGCGGTTTTTGGCCGCGTGATGGTAATGGCGTCGGCGAATTTCCCGGTCTTCACGCTGTCAAACGTCAGCCCGAAACCGTTGGCGAGTTTCTGCACATCGAATTGGACCCCAAATACGCCGATGGAACCAGTGATCGTGGTCGGCTCGGCAAAGATCCGATCGCTGTAGGTCGAAATCCAGTAGCCGCCCGATGCGGCATAACTGCCCATCGAGACGACCACCGGTTTCGCTTTCTGCGCGAGAATGATTTCGCGCTGGATCGTCTCCGAGGCCGTCGCGCTGCCACCGGGGCTGTTCACCCGAAGCACGATGGCCTTCACATTTTCATCCTGCCGGAGGGCGCGGATCTCCCGGGAAAATTTCGTGCCGCCAATTTCCCCCAACTCGCCCTCCCCATCCACGATTTCACCTTCGGCATAGACGATCGCGATGCGGCCCCGGCCACCGGATTTTGCGGTGACGGTGTCACCCGTTCCTTTTTTTGGGGCGTCAACAATGTCGTTGGCCACCTTCGTGTAGGCGCTGATCGTGATCTGCTTGAAAGGCTTTTTCGAACCGGTGCGACCGGTGCTCGCTTTGAGCTCGTCGATCACTTCGTCACGATAGGCAACTCGGTCCACCAGCTTGCCCGAGACCGCCTGCTCCGCGCGGATGATCCCGTGCGCATCGACCGTGGCCTGAAGATTCGCGACGGTGACGCCGCGATCGCCGGCGATATCGCTCACGAGGCCGCCCCAGACGTCGTTGAGCAAATTCTGTATCTGCTCTCGATTTTCGACGCTCATGTCACGGCGGGTAAAAGGTTCGACCGCTGATTTGTACTTGCCGACGCGCGTCACCTGCACCCCCACGCCGTATTTCTCGAACGCTCCGGCAAAGAACGTCGGCTGACTCGCCAACCCGGGCATGATGATCATGCCGTAGGGATCGATGACCACTTCGCTCGCGGCGGACGCCAGGTAGTAGTCCTTCGTCGTTGCCGTGGTCAGAAACGCTTTCACCGGTTTTCCCGAAGTCTTGAATTCAATCAGGGCGGCGCGGACTTCCTTCAGCGCGGCATACCCGGTGCCATAGCCCGCCGTAGAAAGTTCTCCCTTGATGAAGATTCCTGCGACGCGCGTGTCCTTGGCGGCGGCGCGCAACGCTCGCGTGAGGGTGCGGAGCTGGAGGTTGTTGTTATCTGCTCCCGTGAGCGAACCGAGATCGAAGCTTCGTGGCGCATCCGTGATATTGCCGGCGAGATCAAAGATCACATACGAACCGTTCTCGAAGGTAGGCGTCGCCTTATCACCCCCGCCCAAGGCCGCCATCGCGCCCACGAAGCCGATGAGCAGCAGCATCGATCCGAAGGAAAAAATGATTAACGCGACCAGCGCACCCAGCAGCGAGGTGAAGAAATTTTTCATGCGAAGGGGGCACCGTAGCTGCTTTCACTCGTTCCTCCAGTCGAAACCAGCTTCGGGTTCGCCCGTGCGGCGTCGCCCAATCTTCACCGCACTTTCACCGACCCAAACCACGAACTGGTTGCGTCGCACTTCCCGACCAGCAGTGTTTCCCGGACCTATGAGCGAGCAGCAAAAGGAACTTCTCACGACCAACCGCAAGGCTCTCACGATCAACCTCGATGAGGCCCGCTACGGCACCTTTGCCGAGATCGGGGCCGGTCAGGAAGTGGCGCGGGTGTTCTTCCAGGCTGGCGGCGCGTCCGGCACGATCGCGAAATCGATCTCGGCGTACGACATGGCTTTCAGCGACGCGATCTACGGCAAGGCTCCGCGCTATGTTTCCCGCGAGCGCCTCGCCCTCATGCTCGACCGCGAGTATGAACTCCTGATTGAGCGGCTCGCCGTCGCCCGCGGCGACCGCACCACGTTTTTCGTTTTCGCCGATACCGTGTCCGCGAAAAACTATCTCGGCACCAATGAAGCGCATGGCTGGATGGGTGTCCGTTTTCAAACCACCCCCGGCGGAGCCCCGAACGATATCCTGCTCCATGTGCGGATGTGGGATAAGGAAAACGTCCTTCAGCAACAAGCACTCGGCATTGTCGGCACCAATCTGATTTACGGGGCGTTCTATTATCACGAAGAACCCAAGAAGCTGATCGAATCACTCCTCGATAACCTCAGCTCGGCCCGCATCGAGGTGGATATGCTCAAGTTCAGCGGGCCCGCTTTCAAGCAGGTGGACAATCGCCTGATGTCGCTCCACCTCGTCCACTTCGGTCTCACGAACGCGGTGATGTTCGGCCCGGGTGGCGAGGTGCTCCAGCCTTCGGAGGTCCTCTACAAGAAAACGATCCTCGTCGAGCGCGGCAGTTTCCGCCCCGTCACTCACGTCAACGTGGACATGCTGAATTGCGCCACCGCGCAGTTCGTCCAGGAGCCCGAGGTGAAGGGAAAGGACGTCGTCGTGCTGATGGAGATCACGATGAACAATCTGCTCGCGGCCGGTGAGCTCGATGCCGAGGACTTCCTTTCCCGCGTCGATATCCTGGGCGACATCGGATTCACGGTCCTGATTTCAAACTACTCGGAGTATTACCGGCTGACGTCCTATTTCCGCCGTTACACGAAGGAAATGATCGGGGTCACCATGGGCATCAACAACCTCCTCGAGATCTTTAACGAGAAGTACTACGAGAATCTCGAGGGCGGGATTCTGGAATCGTTTGGCCGGCTTTTCCGCAACGCCGTCAAACTCTACATCTATCCCATGCGGCAGGAGGCCTACGACCGCTACCTCTCGACGGGACAGGCTATCGCCGCGCCGGCATCGTCCGTCGGCCACGCCTTCGCCGCGAACGTCCTGATCAATGCGCGGAATGTCCACGTCACTGACAATCTCCGCAATCTCTACGCGCATCTTCAGGAGAATCACTACATCGACAGCATCGTCGGATTCGATCCCGCCATTCTCGGCATCTTCTCGCGGGATGTCCTTCGCCGCATCAAGGAAGGCGATTCTACCTGGGAGAACATGGTCCCGGCACCGGTGGCGGCAGCCATCAAGAAGCGCGGCCTCTTCGGTTATGTCCCGGCTTCACCGGTCGACGTCGCCGCTGCAAAGTAGCGATGTAGGCGTGGTGCCCTCACCCCGCTGGCATGCGTTGCGAATCTCCAAGCCAGCGGGGTGAG
>JBDSSU010000531.1:0-10181 GCA_039928635.1 Opitutaceae bacterium
CATCAGACCGGAAAGGGGCCGCCGGCAAACCAGCTCCGTTGTAAAGGTTCGCCTCCGGATCGTTACGCCAGGCATAACGCACCGCCACGGGGGTCCTCACCTCAGGCGACCGGACCAAGAGAGTGTCACGTTCAATTTTCACGGAAGCGGCGCGGAACACTTTATCAGGTCCCGCGAGTTCGACGGATTGCACCGGCTGGTCATGCGCGACGAGGCCATTGTTAGCATGCGCCAAACGCACCCGCATCGCGGCACCTTCCGTAACCGCACTGACAAACAGCGGGCCGGAATCGTCCGCGACAATTCCATAGATCCGGTTCTTCGCGAGCAGAGCCAGACGGCGCCCAATGGTCTGCTGAACGGTGAGGTCACGATCTTCGCCATCCAAATCGATTGCGACCACCTGGCCGGTTTCGGGAAGCGCCAACCCGCGGGTCTGCGCCTCGCGAAACGCCGCCAGCCTCGTCCCCCGGCTGTTATCCCGCATTCGCTGGTTTGGCGCCTGCACCCAGTAAACCGGGAAGTCGCCCTGCCCGAAATGCGCTCTCCAGGTGCTGACCAGGGCGGCGAACAAGGTGGGGTATCCCTCGACCCGAGCGGGGTCGATGAATCCTTCCTGCCACAAGATGCCCCGCAGCGCATAGGGAAGGAGAGGATTGATCGCGCCGCTGGAGGGCGCCTGCTTCCCGGGGCGTTCCCCCGCCCGAGGCGGCACGAGGACCTCGAGGGTTGGCGCGGCCGGATTCGTGGCGTTTGCAAAAGTGGGCGACCCCACGAAAGCCGAAGAACTAAGCCATGATTCCGTCAGAGCGTCCTTGGTCGTGGTATTAATCAAGCCGATGGGTACTCCGGTTTTCTGGAAAATTTCGCGCGCGAAAGAAATCCCCACAGCGCTGAATTCTCCCGCGGCGGGAGCGAGCGCGCGCTGCCAATTGCCCATCTGGGCCGAATCGGACGGCGCCGCGTTCCCTTTTTCTTCGATCCTGATCTGGCGAATGAGGGGATATCGGGCCTGCACAATGAGATCGCCGGCGCCCGTTTCCGCGACGAGCGGCAAGTGCATGTTGGAGCCGCCTCCGCAAATCCAGACCTCGCCCACCACGATGTCCTGAAGCACGAGCGTATTTTTTCCCGTGATTTTCATTTCACTGCCGTTGGTTTGGGTTTCCAGGGGAGCCAGCGTCACCCGCCAAACGCCGTCAAAACCCGTGGACGCCCCCACCTGCTGGTTGAGAAAAGTCACGGTGACTTTCTCCCCCACATCGCCGCGGCCCCAAACCGGAACCGGCTTGTCCCGCTGCAAGACGGCGTGGTCCGTAAACAGCGGCGCGAGGGTCACGTCCGCTCGCATCGTTCCTACGCAAACCGAGAGACACGGCAGCAAAATCGAGAATAGGGGAACGCGCATGGTACTTCCGGACCACCCTGCCGCTCGGCCTCCCGGCAGCAACGCGGATTTGCCAGCCGAAGGAGCTGCGGCCAACTTCGCGCATGCCCCTCCGGGTAATTTTCCTGATGTTCGTGCTGGTCTCTGGCAGTTCTTCGTCCGAGGCCGACCCCGCGCCTGCCATCACGGAGGAAAGCAAGATTCCAGCGTATACCTTGCCCGATCCGTTGCTCCTCCAAGACGGCACGCCCATCACCGATTCAGCGATGTGGCGCGCGAAACGCCGTGGGGAACTGCTCGAGCTTTTCGCGACTCACGAATACGGACGCACCCCTGGCGGACGTCCATCGGCCATGCGCTGGGAAGTCACCGCGGTCGATCGAAACGCGCTTGGCGGCAACGCGACGCGCAAGGAGGTCACGATTTGGTTTTCTTCGCGACGTGAGGGACCGCAGATGCATTTGCTCATCT
This sequence comes from Opitutaceae bacterium, assembly GCA_039928635.1. GTDB lineage: Bacteria > Verrucomicrobiota > Verrucomicrobiia > Opitutales > Opitutaceae > DATAKE01. The sequence goes on from JBDSSU010000531.1 coordinate 1,859, forward strand.
ACCAGCCGAACGGAGTTGCTTCCCCTCCGCCCGTTTTTCTCGGGCTGAATTTCATGGGCAACCACACGGTGCATGCCGATCCCGGCATTGCGCTGGGACAGCCGCGCATCGTTTATGATGTGCCGCGCTACCGTCCGGCGGATCCGCAGCCCGCCGTGAAGGAGGAACAGCGCGGTGTGCACGCGGAAAAGTGGCAGATCGAAAGGGTGATCGCGCGCGGGTACGCGACCGTGACTGCATGGTGTAACGATCTCTGCCCGGATCGCGTCGATGGCCCAGCGGACCCGACGAGCGCAGCGTCGCTGTTCGCGACCGGCGGCACGGAAGAACGGGCGGCCGATGCCTGGGGCGCGCTTGGCATGTGGGCGTGGGGCTTGAGCCGGGCGCTCGATTACCTTGAGAGTGATCGCGAGCTGGATGCGAAGCGGGTCGTGGTTCACGGCTTTTCGCGCCTCGGCAAGGCGGCCGACTGGGCCGCGGCGCAGGACGAACGTTTTGCGATGCTGATCTCGAATGAGTCAGGTTGCGGCGGCGCGGCGCTGAGCAAACGCATCTACGGCGAGACCGTCGCGATCATCAACGGCAAGTTCCCGCACTGGTTCGCGAAAAATTTCCGAAGGTATAATGACAACGAAGCCGCGCTGCCCGTGGACCAGCACGAATTGCTCGCGCTGATCGCGCCGCGTCCCCTCTACGTCGCCAGCGCCGATGGAGACCAATGGAGCGATCCACGTGGGGAATTTTTGAGCGCGAAGGCTGCCGAGCCGGTTTACGCGTTATTCGGCAAACGCGGCCTCGGCATAGCTGAGATGCCGCCGCTCGACACGCCGATCGGAGAGACGATCGGTTATCACAATCGCACCGGGAAACACGACATGACCGACTACGATTGGGCGCAGTATCTGGATTTCGCCGACCGGCACTTGAAGCGCTGACCGCCGAAACGTCGTCCCGCGGCAAGCTTCAGGGCTTCGCTGGCGGGACGGTGGCCTTTGCGGGCGTCGCGCCCGGCGGGTCCGAGATCGCAGACTCGAGTTTGGAACCTCCGACACGAAAACTGATTTTGCCTCCGGCCTCGCCGGTTTTCTTCCCGTTGGTCCACATTGATACCGGCGAGGCAGGGCGTAACATCGAGTCACTCCCGGTATAAGTCGCGGCCGTCGTTTCGAGCCGATCCCCGTCGATTTCCTTAACTTTAAATTCGGTGATCGCCACGTCTCCGCGAATCGTGGCCGATGAGACGAGCATGTCCTGGGCCTTCTTTTCCTGGAGCAGCAGAACTTCGCCCTCGAGACCGGTCACGCGCGCTTCCGGAAAATCCAATACGACGGCTGATTTCAGCAGCAGTCGCCCGGCCAGCAATTCGTGGCGAAAACCCCTCGCCGCGACGGTGCCGTTCGCAAAGTGGAGCAGCATCGGGCCATCACTTTCGATTACTCCAGCCGCCTTGTGATAGGTCGCATCCGCAAAAGTCAGGGTGCCGATCCTTTCGGGCTTTGCGGCATCCGGCCCAAAGAATTCAACGGTGCCCGATTTCAAAACCGAGACGTCGCCGGAAACGTCGGCGGATGCAGCCATCAGGCGTCGGACGAGCCGCCCCTCATCGAACAGCGGAAGATCGAGATCGCTGATCCTCAGGGCAAGATCGCGCCCGTGGAGGAAACCGGAGATGGCGCAAAAAAGAAAAAGAATGCGGGCCATGATTTCTTTTTGGGACGTGAGGTGAACTGCCACCTCGTGCGGTCAATTAATTAACCATGCGGGCTGTGAGGCTCATCAAGGCTTTTCCAAGAAGGCTTTTCCTGGGGCCTCCTGCGGTGGTACGGGGCGATTGAGAAAGTCCCGCAGCTCCACCGCGAGCTTTGGTCCGAAACCTTCGACCTCGCGGATTTTTTCGATGGTCGCAGCGCGCAGCCGGTCGATGCTGCCGAAGTGGGTGAGGAGGGCCGCGCGCCGCACCGGGCCGAGGCCGCCGAAATCGTCGAGCACGCTCTCCCGAATTTTCTTCGATCGGAGCGTCGCATTGTAAGTGTTCGCGAAACGGTGCGCCTCATCCCGTAGACGTTGCAGGAGATTCAGGCCTGAATGATTCAGCGGCAAATTCAGCGGAGCACGTTCGTCGGGGAAGATGATGGTTTCGTTTTTCTTCGCGAGGCCGATCAGTGCCGGCGGAGTGAGCTCGAGACTGATGAAGGCCTTGAGCGCTGCGCCGATTTGCCCGCGCCCGCCATCGATCACGACGAGATCGGGAAAGGCGCGCCCTTCCTCGGCAAGGCGGCGATAACGCCGGCTTACTACTTCCTCCATGGCGCGAAAATCGTCGTTGCCGATGAAGCTCTTGATCTGGAAACGGCGGTAGTTGTCCTTGTCCGGTTGTCCGTGGGCGAAGTGCACCATTGAGGCGACCACGAAGGTGCCCGAGATGTGCGAGATATCGAAACATTCCATGGTGCTGGGCGGCAGTTTCAGCCCGAGGACTTCACCAAGCGCACGCACCGCTTCGTCGTCGCGCTCGGGGCGCGTGGGATCGGAACGCTCGAAACGCCGGGTTTTTGCAAGGGTTCGTTCGAGGGCAAAGACCACGTCCCGCAGCTCCGCCGCTTTTTCGAAATCCTGTTTGCCCGCGGCGGTGGTCATTTCGCCGCGCAACATCTCCAACCATTCACGCGATTTTCCTTCAAGGAATTCGCACGCGTCCTGCACGCGCCGGCGATACTCCTCGACCCCGACGGCGTTGGGAAAGCTGTAGATCTCCCGGCGCACGTCGTTGTAAAGCTGCCACGTGCCATCGGGCAGCTTTTGCGGATTCGCGTCGGCCAGGAGAATGCCGAACTGGCGCCGCATTTGCGCGATGGTCTTACGGAGCAGACCGCTGTGGGCGAAGGGACCGAAGTAACGGGAGCGGTCCTCCTTCTTCAGCCGCGTGAGCCGGAAACGCGGCAGTTCTTCCCCGAGATCCACCCGGACGAGCAAAAAGCGTTTGTCGTCGGTGAAGTCGGTGTTGTAGCGGGGCCGCCATTGTTTGATCAGCTTGCCCTCGAGCAACAAGGCCTCGGGCTCCGACTTCACGTCGACCGTGTCAAAATCCGTGATAAGGCTGATCAGGGCGCGGATTTTCGGATGCAGGTTGGTGAAACTGCGCGAGGGCTGAAAGTACGACGAAACGCGTTTCTTGAGGCTCTTTGCCTTCCCGACGTAGATGATCCGACCCAGCCGGTCCTTCATCAAATAAACACCGGGCTTGTCAGGAAGGCGGCGCACCTTCTCCTTCAGGTTAACCGGTTCGATCACTGGCATATTTTAAGAATCCGTCTTATTTTCGCGCTCGCAAGTATGGTTTCACCCGACACCCCCGGTTCGCCGCGCAAGCCGATCACCGAAGTTCGTTACGAACTTCTGACCCTCGGTGACGAGCTGCTGCTCGGGCTCACGGCCAACGGCCATCTCACTTTCATCGGGGCGCAACTCGGCCGGCGTGGCGTCATGCTGCAACGCAACGTGACGATCACCGACGAGGCCGACGCGATCGTGGCGCAATTCCGCGAGAGCTGGGCGCGCGTGGACGTGGTGATCACGACGGGCGGATTGGGGCCGACCTGCGACGATCGCACCCGCGAGGCGATCGCGACGGTCCTCGGACAGAAACTCGTCCACGACCCCGTCATCGCGCGCCAAATCTCCGATCGCTTTGCGCGCGCCGGTCGGAAGATGACGCCAAACAATTTGAAGCAGGCGGATGTCTTTGAGCGCGGCGAAGTGCTCATCAACGCGAACGGCACCGCGCCGGGGCTTTGGGTGGAACAGGACGGCAAGGTACTCTGCATGCTGCCCGGCCCGCCCAACGAGCTGCAGCCGATGTTCGCGGAACAGGTGCTCCCACGACTCGCAGAGCGCGGCCTCCTGCTGGAGCGCGAAGCCTACGTTCAGCTCCGCACCTCCGGGGTGGGCGAATCGTTGCTCGAGACACGATTGCAGCCGATCTTCTCGCGTTTTGGTGGCGGGCTGAGCATCGCGTTTTGCGCGCATTCCGGACATGTCGATTGCCGGGTGAGTTCGCCCGACGGGAAACTTTCCCATGCTGAACTCGAATTGATCGGAGCGGAGTGTGCGAAGTTCCTGGGCGAAGATTTTGTCTGCTATGGCCACGACTCGCTCGCGAAGGTCTGCGCGGATCTCTTGCGCCAGCAGGAAGTGAAACTCGCCGTGGCGGAGACGGCGACCGGTGGTCTGCTGGCGAACGCGTTCACGGATATCTGCGGGGCTTCGAAATTTTTTGCCGGCGGCTGCGTGTGCTATTCGAACGATTCCAAAATGCAGCTGCTTGATGTGCCTGAATGTATCCTGCTCCAACACGGCGCGGTCAGCGCGGAAAACGCGGTCGCGATGGCAACGGGTGCCGCGGAGAAACTTGGAGCCGATTACGCGGTGGCAGTCACCGGTTTTGCCGGACCATGCGGCGGTACGGCGGAGAATCCCGTGGGCACCATCTACGTCGCGCTGCACGCGCCGCACGGCGCCTGGTCGAAGCAATTTAATTATCCCGGTCCGCGCGCCACCGTGAAAGTGCGTGCCGTGAACGCTGCGCTGGACTGGCTCCGGCGCGAATTGCTGAGGGTCAAGAGTGGCGCCGTCACATCTTCGCGCCGTCTCCGGGTGATCCAGTAGGAATGGCGCAGCGTGAGGCTGCGGGAGTGGCAGCCGTTCAGCCGAGGAGATTTTTCAACGCGGCCAGATACTTCTCCTGGGTTCGTGCAATGACTTCGGCGGGCAAGCGCGGCGCCGGTGGTTTCTGATCCCACTTGATGGCCACCAAATGGTCGCGAACGAATTGTTTGTCGTAGCTCGGCGGCGATTGATTGGGCGCGTAGCTTTCGGCCGGCCAGTAGCGCGATGAATCGGGCGTGAGGACTTCGTCGATCAACCAGAGTCCGCCGGCGGCATCGGTGCCGAATTCAAATTTCGTGTCGGCGAGAATCATGCCGGCATTTTTCGCGCGGTCGTGTCCGAAGCCGTAAAGCGCGAGGCTCAGAGTCTTCACTTTTTCATAAAGGGCGGAGCCGATGATGGCCGCGCCTTGGGCGTCGGTGATCGGTTCGTCGTGCTGGCCTTTCGGGGCTTTCGTGGTCGGCGTGAAAATGGGCTCGGCGAGACGGTCGGCCTGACGCAGACCGGCCGGGAGTTTGATGCCGCAGACTTCCCCGGTTTTTTGATAGGAACTCCAGCCGCTGCCGATGAGGTAGCCGCGCGTCACGCACTCGATTGTGAGCGGCTGCAGTTTCTTCACGATCATGCTGCGGAGCTGCAGATCGCGGCTCTTGATTCCGCGTCGCGCGAACTCCCCGGCCTGGTCGGGCAGCAGGTGATTTTGGATCAGGCCGCTGGTCTGGGCGAACCACCAGTTGCTGATCTGGGTGAGAACGGCGCCCTTCCCGGGAATGCCATCGGGCAAAATCACGTCGAAGGCGGACAACCGGTCGGTCGCGACGAGCAGCAGGGCGTCGCCGAGATCGAAAATCTCTCGAACCTTGCCGGACGCAACGTGTGGGAACGGCAGGCCAGCGATGGAGGTGTCGGCGGATTGGGGGAGTGCAGCGGCGATTTCGGCGGACGTCATATCGCCGAGGCAAACGAACGAAGGTGGGCGGCGTCAAAGTTTTATCTTCGCCGCGGTGATTTCGCGATTTGGGGCGTGGGGCCGGGAGGAACGTTTTTTAAACGGAGCCGTCTGAACCATTTCGGGCGCGGAGGTTTGAAAGATCCGCTGCCCGCACCGACCACATGTTTTTGTTCAAGACGCCCCCATCGTTTCTAAAATTCTTCCGCTGGTTTTTCGCGGCCGCCATCGCTGCTGCGGTCGATGCGCTCGCCCAGTTGCCAACCGCGACGGTCCTACCCGCGGCCGCGGCACCCGGGCGCGAAACGCGTGCGCAAAAAGTGGAGCTGCTCCGCGACGGCAGCGTCGAGGAATCGCTTTCGCGAAAAATCGACGCCGGGTTCGGATCAGTGCGGATCGACGGCGAGAAGAGCAGCGTGCCGCTGTCCTCGCTGACGGCGGACCAAGTGCTCGCGGCGGAGACCACCAAGGTCCCCACTCCCGATCTCGACGCGGACGCCGTCGGCGGATTGCTGCAATTGACCTCACGGCGCACCTTCGGGCAAGAGGCACCGACGCTGCGGGCGAGTTTGGCCGCGGACTACAATGCGTTGACCGATCGCTTCAATCCCGAAGGCTCCATGACCTATGGGCGGGCGTTTGGGGGCGGAAGATTTGGCTTTGTGACGACGGTCAGCGGCGAGCGGAGATCGCGCCACGAGGAGCAAATCGACACGGATTGGGACAGCGCCACCGCGGGCGGACTGTTGGAAGGGGTGGCGTTGCAGGACAACTATTCCACCGCGAGCGAGTTTGCCTTCAATGGATTGCTCGATTGGAAAGTCGGCGAAAATACCGCCGCGCAATTCCGCATGAACTTCCAACGGGAGCGCGAGCGCGAGACCCAGCGCGATGTCGCGTATCGACTCGACGACCGGCGGCAGCCGGCGACCTCCACCAGTCGGATCGAGCGCTCCCTAAATGACGAAGAGCAACGTTCCACGAGCTTCACCGTGGCGGCGAGCCTCGCCCACAAGGCCGAGCGCTGGGAGCTCGACGGCCGGCTCAGCCACACGCTCGACCGCGGCGAGACGCCGGACGACCGCCAGTATAAATTTCGGCAGGAGCGCGTGGGCATCGATTACACGATCGACGATCCGCGCTTTCCGGGGGTGACCGCACGCGCGGGGGCGCGGCCGGACGATGCGGCGCAGTTTTTTCTGAACGAATTGCAACGCCGTCACCAAGAGGAGCGGGAAAGTGATTCGGTGGCGTCGCTCGATTGGAAAGTGCGCGAACTCGGCGGCTGGAAAACCGCCTGGACGAAAGTCGGTGCGAAGTATCGCGCCCTGCGCAGCGATCACGTCGAAGCCAACGATGTCTTTGGCGCGACCGGCGGCGGGCTTGCGCTTGGCGAAGTGCTGGACTCTGCGCGCAACGACGACTTCGCGGGTGGCCGCTACGCGCTGCATACGTTTCCCTCGGCGTCGGCGCTGCGGGAGTTGTTCGCCGCGCAGCCGGGACGATTCGCCCTCGATGTGAACGCGACGCGGAGCGACACCGATCCGGCCAGTTACGAAGTGCAGCAGGACGTGCTTGCGACCTACGCGATGGCGAGCGTGGCCCTCGGCCGGCACACCCGGCTGCTCGCCGGTGCGCGCATGGAGCGGACGGAAAATACCTTCACCGGATATGAAGTGCTTTTCGATTCGTTGGGCGACTACGAGGCCACGAACCGTCTCGGTGCGACCAATTCTTATACGAACTGGTTTCCCGGCGTGCATCTGACGCGCGCGCTGACGCCGACGTTGGATTTGTTTGTCTCGTGGGCCCAGTCGATCCGCCGCCCCGATTACAATCGGCTCGTCCCGGCGCGACGCGTGAATCGTTCGAGCGCCGAACTGCGCGAAGGCAATCCGTCGCTCCGGCCCACGCTCTACACCAACATCGATCTCGCGCTCGAGTGGGCCTACCATCGCAGCGGCCGGCTGGCGCTGGAGGGATTTCACCGTGACGTTGCCGATACCCTCGTCGAGCGCCGCGAGCGACTGGCGGGCGGTGCATACGACGGCTACGAACGGCGGCGACCCGAGAACGGCGGCGGAGCCAGCCTCCGCGGTTTCGAGGTGAAATGGAGGCAGGAGCTGGAGGGGTTGGGCGATGCGTTCGCCGGCTTCGGGGTGGAAGCCAATTATACGTTTACGGACTCGGTGCAGGAGGTCGCGAATCGCCCGGGAGAAAAAATCCCGCTGGGGGATTTGCCGAAGCACGAATTGACCGTGCAGCTCGCCTACGAACGCGGCGATTTTTACGGCAGCGTGGAGCTGAACCATCAAAGCGACCGGCTGGACTCGGTGGGCGGCGGCAGGTCGGACGACCGTTTCAATCCGGCGCGAACGCGGTGGGATCTGTCGTTGAGTTACGCGTTGAATGAGCGCTGGCGGTTTTTTCTGGAGGGCGAAAACCTGACGCAAGAGCCGGATCGCAGCTTCGAGGGCGACCCGCGGCGGGTGGAGGATTATTCGCTGGAGCCGCGGGAATTTCGTTTTGGAGTGAAGTGGGAAATGTGAGGCGGAGTTCGACGGGCAGGGGGAGGAAATTAGCCTTGCGCGGTGGGAGTCGCGCCGTAGGGTTCGCGACTCCCGGTTAGTCCCCATCGTCTAGCCTGGTTAGGACACTACCCTTTCACGGTAAGAACCGGGGTTCGAATCCCCGTGGGGACGCCAATTT
>JBDSSU010000532.1:0-11204 GCA_039928635.1 Opitutaceae bacterium
AGCGGTGGTCGCCGCCGCCGCCGAAATGGGTGGCGTACTGAGGGCCGCCAGCCGCGCGGTCTTCTCTTCTGCAGTCGGGGTGAAACGAAACTTGCTCGGGTGCACCAGGGTCGTTCCGCGCAAGCGCGCGCCGCGGTCGTTGACGTTGAAAATTTTCGCTCCGGTGTTCCCGTGGAGGCGGGCGTCGAGTTCCTGCCAATCGCCCAGCGCGAAACACGGGACGGTCTCGGTGTAGTTGCCGGGGACCTTGGGCAAACGGGCGGCGGGATCGTAACGGGAGTTGGCGTACAGCGCGGGATCCGCTTGCGACTGATGGCGACGGGCCGGGTCGGCCGGGTCGACTGCCAGGTCGAGACCGAAAAGATAAATCGGGTCACATCCGAGATAGTGTGCGAGTCCGATCGCGGTGCTGCCGCAGCTCTCCGTCACGGAAAGTTCCGTACGCGCGACCCCCTGGCTGGCAAACCAGTCATCCGTGAGCTGATTGCCTGAAAGGAAAAAACGGCGTTCGGCGCGAATCGCCTCCTGCCAGCTCGGGGGACTGACACTTGCGAGCACGACCTGGGCAGGAGTGAACGCGGGGTCGGACGGCAGACATTTCGTCGGAATTTTCGCGAGATCGATCGATACTGCAAAATCGGCCCGGACCTGATGCCGGGCCAAAGCCCGGAGCGCCGAATCGGCGGAAAAAATAACTGCCCCTCCAGCCGAGGCGGCGAGTTGGGCAATCGAAACATCGAGCGAGGGACCGGCGCCGCAAACGAACGCCGGAAGTCCGCGGAGCGCGCCGGCCCATGCGGCCGGGACGCGTCGACGCGCATAGGAGGGGGCATTCTGCAAGATATGCCGCTGCCAGTTGAAACCATCCTGCTGTCGGGTGAAGCGAGTGCGATGAGCGGACTCCAGAACGCGATGCGTTTCCGTGATGAAGCGTTGATAGGCGTCAGCGAAACGACCCCCGATGGCGTTGGTAATAATCAAGGATGGCAGGCGGCGCGGATTGAGCCGAACAAAACGCTCAAGAGTCGCTTCGGAGGGATCGACTCCGATGTACGCGATTTGGGTTCGGTCGCGGGGCAGCGCAGGGTGTGGGCTCGCAGGGGCGTCATTGCCCAGCCAGTGCAAGATCGCGCGGAACTCGCCGAAGTTACGGGCGACTTGATCGGGCAGGGGACCGATGACGATGCAGGTCGTGGCGCCGTTCGGGTGCTGATCGAGGAGAATCCCGGTCATCGTGGGCAAACGTGATCGGCGAAAACACGCCACGAGTGGAGCCTATAAAACGAAAACCTCCGACCGGGCCGGAGGTATCGTGGACTTGGATGAGCATTCCGAAAACGCCGGGCCCGGCCACCGCTTAAAGCAATGGCCGGGCTTGGGCTAATCAGGACTATCCCTGTGCTTGGTTACTGCAGGAGACGCAGAGCCGTCTGAGCGCTCTGGTTCGCCTGGGCGAGCATCGAGGTGCCGGCTTGCACCAGAATATTCCAGCGGGCGAGCTGGGTGGATTCTGAGGCAACGTCGACGTCGACGATGCGACTGTTGGCCGCTTCCAGGTTGGCCTTGTTAACCGTGACGAGTTCAGCGGCGAAGCCAAAGCGGCTCTGCTCTGAACCGTTCGTGGCGCGCATGGTCGCCACGCGCTCGATCGCCGTCGAGATATCACCCAGCGCTACCGAGGCGAGGGAAGTGACGCCGGTCGAGGCGATCACACCGACACCGCTGGCGGAACTGGTGAGATCGCGAGCCGCGATCGTCACCGTGGTGCCACCGCCTTCGGTGACATTCACGTTGCCGGGAGAGGTGGAGCCGAACAGCGCCACACCGTTGAACGTTTCCCCGGCCGTTGCACGAAGCTGCGCCGTCAGAGCGCTAAACTCTGAGTCGTAGTTCGCCTTGTCACTCGAACTCTTGGTGACGTCCGTATAGAGCGTTTTGAGCTCGCTGATTCGCTCGAGGATTTTGCCACCGACCTTGAGCGCGCCATCCTGCGTTTGAAGGAGTGAAACGGCATTCCCGATGTTTGACTCGACGGCACCCTGACGGCGCGCGGCGGCGGACAATTTCATCGAGACGGCCAGGCCACCCGCATCATCGGAAGGATTGACGATCTTCGAACCACTGGAGAGCCGGTTGAGGCTCTTTTGCAGCATCGAATTGGACGTGGCGAGATTGTTGGAGGCAATCGTCGCCGAGTAGTTGGTATTAATTACGACTGACATGGTATTTCTTTCCTTGATCTATCGCGACTATCCGTCGTCGCCACGGGCCTTGCTGGACAGCGCCAGGCCGAGCTGCTCAAGACATTCGTCTTAAAGTGACTCACGTCGTTTGGAGCGGCGTGAAAAAGGAGCTGGGTTCAAGGAGACAAGAAACCGAAAGTTCTTCACCTGCCGCGGCGGGAGGTCATTCCCTCTCGTCGCGGCCGTGAAACGAATTTTATTGCAGGAGCTTGAGCGCCGTCTGCGCACTCGCATTCGCCTGCGCGAGCATCGAGGTGCCGGCCTGAACCAGGATGCTCCAGCGTGCCAGCTGCGTGGATTCAGCGGCCACATCCACATCGACGATGCGACTGGTGGCGGCCTCCAGATTGGCCTTGTTGACGGTGACGAGTTCGCTCGCGAAATCGAAGCGGCTTTGCTCGGAGCCGTTCGTGGCGCGCATCGTTGCCACTCGTTCGATGGCCGTCGAAACGTCCGACAGGTTCACCGTCCCGAGGGAGGTGACGCCCGTGGCGGAGATCACGCCGACGCCGCTGGCCGAGCTGGTGAGATCACGAGCGCCGATCGCGACGACGGTGCTGCCGCTCTCGTTGACGCCCACGTTGCCGGGCGAGGTCGATCCGAAGAGGGCCACGCCGTTGAAAGTTTCTCCCGCCGTGGCGCGGAGCTGGGCGGTGAGCGAAGTGAATTCGGAGTCGTAGTTCGACTTGTCGCTCGAGCTCTTGGTTACGTCGGTATAGAGGACCTTAAGTTCGCTGATGCGCTCGAGCACCTTGCCGGTGACTTTAAGAGCGCCGTCCTGCGATTGCAGCAGGGAGACCGCGTTACCGATATTGGAGGCGACTGCGCCCTGGCGACGAGCCGAGGCGGACAATTTCATCGAGACGGCCAGACCGCCGGCGTCGTCTGAAGGGCTGACAATTTTCGATCCGCTGGAGAGCCGGTTCAGGCTCTTTTGCAGCATCGAGTTCGAAGCAGCGAGGTTGTTTGAGGCAACGGTCGCCGAATAGTTCGTGTTAATGACAACTGACATGGTGATCTTCCTTGATCCTTAGTGCGACTTCCGTGTCGCGTTCGTATCCGGGGGAGCAGCTCCGGATCGCGCTGGTCTCGGCAATTGCCTCAACGGAGGGGCTATCGTCGCGCCTCAGAAAAAACTTAACAACGAAACGCCGGAAAAGTGTGATTTCGGCGATTACTTATTTTCTCAACCCCAGACGCGGAAGGCCGATAAAGGCCCGGGCGCTGTGTCCCTGAATATCTATGCCTTCCAATCTGCAACTCTCGGGGCTCGCATCAGGACTGGACTGGAAATCGCTGGTCGACCAGCTGATGTCGATTGCCCACGCCCCGGCCGATCGGCTTGCGGCTGAAAAGACGGGCAATACGCAGAAGATCACGCTCCTGGCCGATTTCGGCACCAAGCTTGCAGCGCTGCAAACCTCCGCGACTTCTCTTGGCGCGGTGGGGGCTTTTGGCCAGCGCGTAGCCGCTTCCACCACTGTCGGGTCCGGATGGAGTGCGTCAGCCTCCACGAGCGCCTCGGTCGGGAACTATCAGATCGCCGTTTCGCAGCTGGCGAGCGCGGCGCATCGTGACGGTGCCTCTGATATCGGGACCCGGCTCAGTGCAACGAGTGATGTCTCCGGCCTCACGCTGGCCAATCTGCCCATCGCGAGTGCGATCACCGCGGGTACTTTTACGGTCAACAACCAGCGGATCACGATTGCGCTGACTGACACGCTGGCTTCGGTCCTCTCCGCGATCGAGACCGCCTCCATTGGCAGCGGAAATCCGATCACCGCAGCCTACGATCCCACGAGCGATACCCTCTCGCTCACGGGAACGGGCGAGGTCGTGCTCGGGGCGGCGAATGACTCCAGTAATTTTCTCTCGGCGCTCAAGCTGGGCAACAACGGAACCTCTTCCATTGCGAGTGCCAGCAAGCTGGGTTCGGTCAAAACATCGGCCGCACTGGCGCTGGCCAATCTGGCGGCGCCGATCACGGCGGTGGACGGTTCGGGTAACGGCACCTTCAGCATCAATGGCGTCAGTTTCGCGTATAACGTAAACACCGACACGCTCTCTTCCCTGATCACCCGCATCAATCAATCGACGGCGGGAGTGACGGCGACCTACGATCCGGCAAACGACCGGGTAAAACTCACGAACAAGACGACGGGCGATGTCGGAATCTCCGTGAACGAAGCTGCAGGCGGGCTCCTGGGTGCGTTTGGACTCACGACCGCGGGAACCTTGGTGCACGGGGAGAATGCAGAGTTCACGGTGAACGGGGGAGCAATGCTCACCAGCAAGAGCAACACTCTCGACGAGACCGCGCACGGGATCACGGGCTTGGCTGTTACCGTGTCGACCGAGGACACCCAAACGATCCAGGTTTCCTCGGATGCGAAAGGCATGCGCGCCAAGATCGAAGACTTCATCGCGAAATTTAATGCGGTGCAGTCGTTTCTCGATGCGTCGACGAAAATCACCACCGATGCCCAGGGAAAAGTGACGGCCGCGGCGCTTTCGAATAATCGCGAAATTCAGTCGTGGGGAAGCTCTCTTCGATCCATGGCGTTTGCGGCGGTCCCGGGTTTGAGCGGAACGATCGCCCGCCTGGAAAATCTCGGGATCGACTTCAAGCGGGGGACCAGCGAACTGCAGGTTACCGACGGGACGAAACTCGATGCCGCACTCCGCGATAATTCCTCGGATGTGAGTGCGTTTTTCCAGACCGCAAGTACCGGCTTCGCCGCCAAATTTGGGAGCTTCCTCACCACGGTGACAGCGCAAACGACCACCCAGCAAACGAACCTGAATCGGAACAATACCTCACTCAACAAACAGATCGCCGATATCGAGCGACGCCTGGTGCAACAGCGTGCGATCATGGAATCAGCCTTCATCAGCATGGAAACAGCGCAGTCCGCGCTGCAATCGCAGCAATCGGCTTTGACGCGGGCGTTTCCGACTTCCTCATGATTTCGATTCACCAGGAGACGCGCCTCGGGCGGTTCGCGGCCGGTGCACTGCTGTGCCTCCTGGCCGGTTGTGCGACGCCGAACTACCACGATCCGGCACGCCTCGGGCCTTTTTTCACACCGACAAATCACGAGGGCGTCGCCAACCTGGCCGTCGATCTTCGGCGCGTGATGTTCCTCCCCGTGAGCGGCGCCTCCGTCACTACCCCGGAAATGGTCGCGGCCTTGAATCCGGTTTTCGCGGCAGCGCTGCAGAAGGAAAACCGGTTCGAAGTGATCACCTTAACCCGGGAGGAGTTTCGCCGGAAATTCGGGGTGGAAGAAATCGCGTCATCTGCCGCGCTGCCGCGCGATTTCATGACGGTACTGCGACGGGATTACGCCGTCGACGCCGTGCTCTTCGTTGATCTGACGAGTTTCAGCGCCTATCGCCCGCTGGCGATCGGCGTTCGTGCGAAGTTGGCGACAGTGGACGAAGCTCGGTTGCTGTGGAATTTCGACACGGTCTTCTCCGCGGCGGATGCGACCGTGGCGAATAGCGCGCGCCGCCACCTGTTGAAGCAGGACCGTTCCGCCGCTCCCGCAGATCTAAGTCCCGCGGTTCTGCAATCTCCGACGCGTTTTGGCGGATATGTTGCCGCGGCAACGTTTGCCACGCTCCCGCCTGTTTATCCCTCGGCCGTAAAAAATGTGCCAGTTTCGCGCTAAAGAATCCCAACCATCGGACGATATCATCGTTCATCAACCAACGGCGTTCCCTGCAGATCAGCGGCTGACCGTTTCGCTCAAAAATCGAAATAGCCCATGATTACATCCACGTCTTCCACTGACCGGACGATCCACGCGGCGTCCTTGACCCCCACCAACCCGCCCATGAGCCGTGCACCGCGGGCGTCTTCCGATCAACTCTCCACCGAAAACGCCACGCTGCTCCGCGCCGCCCTGGTCCGCCAGCCCGAGGTCCGATCCGATGTGGTCGCTCGCGCTCGCGCGATCCTTTCGGATCCGGCCTATCCGCCGATGGCGGTCATGCGATTAATCGCCCAGCAAATCCTCGCGGCTCCTGACGTCAGCGAAGACCAGTCCTGAAGCCTATGCTCGCACAAAGTTATGCGCGGACTTATCGCGCAAACGCGGTGCTCACAGCGAGTCCCGGTCAACTGGTACTGATGCTTTACGACGGCGCGCTCAAAGCGCTTGGGCTGGCTCAGCAGGCTTTTTCGGAGCCTGCTCCGGAGCCCAGGCGCATCGAAAACATCAATCGCCATCTCCTCAAGGCACAGGCGATCATCACGGAACTCCAAAGTGGGTTGAACATGGACGCAGGCGGCGAATTCGCGCTGACCATGAATCGCCTTTACGAGTACCACAACAGTCGCCTGTTCGAGGCCAATCTCCGGAAGGAAATTGCTCCGATCATTGAGGTGGAGCGTCTGCTGCGAGAACTGCGGGACGCCTGGTCGGAAATGCTCAACCAGAATCAATCCGGCAACCCGGCCGAACACCTCTGCGGAGTGGCCTGAAGTGGAAACGCCCGACCAGCAGTTCGGCCGCGTCTTGCTCGCGCTCGAGGATCTTGTCGCGCAGGAAACACTCCTGTTGAAGACCCAGGATCTCGCTCCCCTGCGGTCGTTGCAGGCGCGGATTGCACCTTTGGTCACGTTTCTTGTCGATCATGCCAGCGCAGCCGATGGACCTCTTCGTCAACGCGTCTCCGCCCTCATCGCGCAACGCGGCAACAGTGAGCAATGGTTGGCGGAGCAGTTCGAACGCGTGAAGGAAGAACTGCAGAAGATCCAGGAGAGTCGCCAGCGCGTGGCTCGGGTGGCGCCGGCCTACGGCTATCGCGCCGACGCTTCTGCGATCGGGCACCTCAGCGCCCGAGGCTGATTTGCTGGGACAGCGCTCGGGCGCCGGTCCATTAGCCCGCTGCGGCAACGAGCGGAGAAAGTTCTCCCGCTGCCGTTGTGACTACGGCGACCGGAGGGCCCGCCAGCCAGGCCGAGGCGATCTTCGCCGCTTCCGCCCGCCAATCGACAGAGGGCTTCGCGTAAACCGCGATCACAGGGAAAGCATCACTGCCTTGCCAGTTGAGGCTGGCTTTGACGCAGAGGGATCCGTCGGCGAGTTCAAAGCCTTGAAGAAACACCGAGCCGCGCAATTGCGAGGAATCGACATCCGTCGCCGGCGTGAGGGTCATCCGCGCCACGCCATGATGGTAGTTAATCATCCGGCTGGTGATCCAGGACGGGCCAAGGTTGGCCGCCGCTTCCTTGATCAAGGCCTGTTCGACGTCAGTGAGAAATGAGAGCAAGCGCGTGGCGGCCATGGGAGATAGGAGGGGATTCGCGAAGAGTTACGGTGTCAGTAATCGGCTTGTTCTCCCAAGGACTTAAAAACCATTTTTCCCAACAATTGAGCGGGAGCGGTTGCGGAGGTAATTCAGGGGTGAAGCCGGCTCTGGCGGGGACGATCAAAACGAAACAGGCGCGCGCATTGAGGGCGAGAGTCCGTTCGATCGGAACGCGCGTTTAACATTTGTTTGTAACGGACGTTTCCTTCGTTTCACTCGACGCGAAGCTGGGCCACACCCCTCGCCCCAGTCACCGCACCCATGTCTTTAGAGAAAATCCTGATCGTCGAAGACGAACCCGTAGTCCGAAATTTGCTCCAAAGCATCTTTGCGCGGCACAAATGCAATGTGACCTGCGCGAGTTCTCTCGCGGAAGCGACGACGTGCATCGGGCGGGAGTCGTTTGACTTGATGATGCTGGACCTTCGGCTCCCGGATGGGGATGGGCAGAAATTTCTCGAGCAGGTGACGGCTCTCCCGGAACGGCCGCTCGTCGTGATGGTAACTGGATACGGCACGATTGAATCGGCGGTAGGATGTATGCGCGCCGGGGCCTTCGATTACGTCCTGAAGCCTTTTTCGCCGAGTCAAATCGACGTCATCCTGCGCAAGGCGCAATCCTATCGTCAGCTCCTGAGCGTCAACCGTCTCCTCAGCGACGATGCCGACGATCAGGATAGTGTGCTCGTGGGTCGGAGCCCGTCGATGTTGCGGCTTCGGCAGTTGATCGATCGCGTCGCGCCAACCGATGCCACGGTGTTGGTCACCGGCGAAAGCGGGACGGGTAAGGAATTAATCGCGCGGGAATTTTACCGGCGCAGCCCTCGCCGAGCCCACCCGTTCATCAAGGTGAACTGCGCCGCGATCTCGGAGACCTTAATCGAAAGCGAATTTTTTGGACACGAGCGCGGCGCGTTTACCGGTGCGACCGAGCGTCGGGAAGGACGCTTCGAGCTCGCGAACCAAGGCACGCTCCTGCTCGACGAAGTGAGCGAGATCCCCCCGAATCTCCAGGCGAAGCTGCTCCGGGTGTTGCAGGAGCGGGAGTTCGAACGCGTGGGTGGGAGCCGCACGATCAAGGTGAACGTGCGCATCATCGCGACGTCCAACCGTGATCTGCTTAGCTACGTCGAGAAGGGCGATTTCCGGCAGGATCTTTATTATCGTCTGAATGTTTTTCCCGTCCATGTGCCGGCCTTACGTGAACGGGTTGAGGACATTCTCGTGCTGGCGGACCATTTTCTCCACCGCTTCGTTCGCAAGCACGGCGTGAAGGTCACCGGATTTTCCGATTCAGCTCGTGCCGCGATGCTCGCTTACCGCTGGCCCGGCAATGTGCGGGAATTACAAAATCTCGTCGAACGCGCCGTAATTCTCTCCGAATCAGGCCGTCCGGTCGCGGCCGCCTCCTTGGGATTGCCCTCCGACTTGGTCTTCACGCCGGCCGCGGCGGAGGTGCCACCGGCGGGAACGCCGGGAGATTTACCCGCGCCGAACGAATCTTTTCCGGACGAGGGCGCGGTGGCGGTTTCGAATGGTCATGGAGTGTTGCGCTTGGATGAGTTGGAGAAACAGGCCATCCGCGCCGCCCTGCGCCAGACCGGGGGCAACCGCACCCAGGCGGCCACGGCGTTGGGCATCAGCATCCGTACGCTGCGCAACAAGCTGCAGGAGTACCGTGAAGCGGGTGATCCCATCGAAGTGGATTTCGACACGGCGGATGCCTGATCGCGGGTTGCGCGATCGAGTTGGCCAGGGCTGAAGAGCAACGCGCGAGCGGGCCGGTTTTCCTAGGTGGGCGCGGTCCCGGCTGGCGCGGGTTTCAGTTAAACCGTCGGCAAAAAGGGACGATACAAGCGGGAGTCTTTTCAAGACTCGCCCATGCCCGCCACCCAGGAAATTACCGAGCGTTTGGTCAGTGAAAACATCAAGCGGGCCATGACGCACGTGTTCCAAACGATGCTGGGCAAAATGCCACCGGTGGTGTTCTCGCCCCGGCAGAACGTCGTCGCGACGGCGGCGAGCCGCCATTCAGCGATCGATGGGCAGCAGCATGTCGTGGGGACGGTCGGGTTTATCGGGCAAGCGAATGGTCTTATTTATATTTATCTCCCTCTTCCGTTCGCGAGACTCTGCACGCGAAACTTGCTCGGGCTGACCGACCGCGAAATCGATGAGGCCGGCGAGGATACGGTCAACGACGCGATCGGTGAGTTGACCAACATGACGGTCGGCAGCTTCAAGAGCGGGCTGTGTGACGCCGGCTATTCCTGCATGCTGACGATGCCATCGATTCTTCGGGGCAGTAATTTTTGTATCGAACCGATCAGCTCGGCAGTTCGGCACGTGCACTTCTTTGAGTGTGCAGGTCACCGCATTGTGACCGATATCCTGATGAAGCTCGGTGAATGAGCGGACGAACTCCTATGCGCTACAAGATTCTCACCGTCGATGACTCCAAAACCGTTCGCATCATCGTGCGGAAGGCGTTTCGCGGTTTTGATTGTGAGATCCTTGAAGCCAACAACGGTCTGGAGGGCCTGAGCGTGGCGGCAAAAGAATCCCCGCATCTCATCCTCCTCGACGTCACGATGCCAGTCATGGATGGGGTCGAGATGCTCATGAAGCTCAAGGCTGATCCGGCGCTGAAGGGGATTCCGGTCATCATGCTTACCGCCGAAGGTGGGCGGGACAATGTGCTCAAAATCGCCAAAATCGGAGTGCGCGATTACCTCGTGAAGCCCTTCAAAGAGGAGGTTCTGGTTGAGAAGGCCACGCGCGTGGTCGCGTTGAAGCCGGTGGTCGAAGCGGCAGTGAAGGCGAAATCCATTTTCGACCCGGCGGACATTCTTCTGATCGAGGACAAGCCAGCGATCACGCAGCAGATTCAAGAGGGCTTGAAACACACCCCCTGGAAGATCCATGGCGTAGCGACTCACGCCGACGCTTCTGATTTCTGCGCGCGCACCTCGCCGGATCTCGTGATCGTGAGCCTTTCCCTGACGGATGATTTCGCGTTCACGCTGCTGCGGCAGCTGAGGACCAATCCCAAAACGAAATCGACGCCCGTGTTTGCGCTCGTGGTGAAAACCGATGTTCAGCAACAGCAGCAGGCTCAGAGCGTGGGATTCAACGCCATCTTAACCAAGCCCATCGATCTCGCGGATATTGAAAGCAAGATGGCGAAGGCGATGCACCTCGATACGTCACTGCGCTACTACACGGTCGAAGGTGACGCGATGATTCTGCGCCTGCCCGAAAACTGTTCGCCGATCGCACTCGGGGAAGCGGCAAACTATCTGAAGCCAAAACTCACCGAAGCGGTGGACGCGGGAGTCAGCAAGCTTCTCATCGATCTTCAGCCGCTGAAAACCCTGCACATCGGAATCATCCGGGTTCTGCTCCAGGCGATGAAGACGAGCCATGATCTCGGTATGCAGTTAGCCCTCGTGGGGAACGCCGAAGTGACGCGGGAATGCCGGGCGTTCGAGGACACCAACACCTGGACATTCTTCGAAACGCTGGAGTCTGCCAAAGCGAGTTTCGTCAAGAATGCGCCGCGCGGCGCTCAGCTCACCACGAGCTAATATAACACAACTTGTCAGGATAGAGGAAAAGGGGGGACGGGCGGTGCCACGGGGC
>JBDSSU010000533.1:0-3034 GCA_039928635.1 Opitutaceae bacterium
GGCGGGTTACGCGGAGGGATTTTCGCAGCACCTCGACCGCTTGTGCGCAGCGTTGAGGCTGCACCGCGACCCGGAGAGAAACCGGGACCGGGTGACGCATCTGATGAGTTCGCTGGTGGGTGCGTTACTGTTTGCCCGCGCGATCGACGATCCGGCGCGGAGCGACGCGATCCTCCATGCAATGCGGCGACACTTGCGGGCGGAGTTTTGCGGTGTTCAAACCAATCCGCGCCGAATGGCGGAAGGAACCGATTTCGTTCGGATAATTTAAGTCCTCTTATTTCGATGAATTCATCCTCGCCCCGCGGCGTAGCAATCACCGGCATCGGCGCTATCACTCCCTGCGGCAATACTGCGGCAGACACCTGGGCCTCTTTGGTCGCCGGGCGGAGCGGCATCAAGCGAATCACGCGTTTCGACGCCAGCGGATGCACGGCACAAATCGCCGGCGAGGTGCGCGATTTCGATCCCACGCGCTTGCTGTCCAAAACCATTCATCCCCGCGGACCGAATGCCGAGGCCGTGACCCAGGCTCTGACTCCAAAGGACGTAAAGAAATTCGGTCGGTTCACTCATCTCGGGGCGGGGGCCGCCGCCGAAGCGTACATCGATTCCGGTCTCGACGCGCACCGCGCGGACCTGTCGCCCGCGCGCATGGGGGTGAATCTTGGGGTCGGGCTCGGTGGGTTGCCCGAGATGGAGGCAATGCACGATACGTGGAAGGCGGGCGGGTTTCGGAAAATCTCGCCCTTCTTCATCATCCAGATCGCACCTAATCTTCTCGCGGGGCAAGTGAGCCTGCTGCTCGATTTTCGCGGCAGCAACATGAGCGTCGCTTCCGCCTGCGCGACGAGCGGCCACGCGCTGGGCGAGGCGGCGGCGGCCATCGCGCGGGGCGATGCGGACGTGATGATCGCGGGCGGGGCGGAATCGACGGTGACGCCGCTGGCCATCGGCGCATTTGCGCAGATGCGGGCCCTTTCGACGCGCAACGATGCGCCGGAAAAAGCGTCGAGGCCTTACGACAAAGATCGCGACGGCTTCGTGCTTTCGGAGGGAGCGGTCGTTTTCGTGCTGGAAGAACTCTCGCTGGCAAAGAAACGGGGAGCGCGGATCTACGCCGAATTGCGCGGTTACGGCGCTTCCGCGGACGCGTTTCATCTTTCTTCGCTCGCCCCGGGAGCGGAAGGCTCGGCGCGGTCGATGGAGGCGGCGCTGGCGCGGGCGAACTTGCGCGCTGACGAAATCGACTATGTCTCCGCGCATGCAACCTCGACGCCGGGCGGCGACGGCGAGGAAGCGTCGGCCATCGCCAGCGTGTTTCCCGACCATAAAAAAACCGGCCTGCACGTAAGCGGCGTGAAGTCCATGACGGGCCACTTGCTAGGCGGAGCCGGAGCGATGGGGGTTTTTGCGGCCGTACTGAGCATCCGCGACGGCGTCGTGCCGCCGACGATCAATTTGGAAAACCTCGATCCCGCTTGCGCGACGCTCGGGCTCAACTTCACGCCGAATGTGGCGGTGCGAAAACCAGTGCGGGCGGCGCTCGCGAATAGTTTCGGATTCGGAGGGACCAATGCTTCGATCGTCGTGGCTCGGGCGCGCTGATAGATCCGGGTCTTTCCGCGCGGACTCGGACGCGCAGAAATTTTAGTTGGATTTTCAGGAGAGAGCCTCCACGTTTCGCCGCGCTTCCGCCAGGGTAGCTCAGTGGTAGAGCAGAGGACTCATAAGCCTTTGGTCGCCGGTTCAATCCCGGCCCCTGGCACCAGCAGCTTCAGCATGGGGGCCTGAGTTTTTTCGCGAGGGCCTTCCCCGGGAAAATCGCAGGATCCAAATCTGTTCCCGATGTGCGCGGGATATTTCTCGGTGGGTCGCAACCCCATTGGGAGAACCTTCGACCGCTAATTCGGTCTGAAAACGAACCAAATAAATTTTTAGTTAGCAGCCGGTTGCCAGCGATTTCCAAAAAGCGGCTGGCTACGTTACAGTAGAAAAAAAGAAAGTGCTTTTTTTCGGCTATCGGTATTTTCCTTACGCTATGGGTCAGAAAAAACAAATCAACGCACGTGTCCCAGATAATCTTCATGAGATCATCGCGGAGCGGGCTGGTTTGCTCGAAGAAACCCAGGGCGGGTATCTCGGCCTGATCGCACAGTGGTGGTTTGCGCAGGGCTATCCGCCGGTCAACGAGTACGAAGCCCGGCTTTTGGCGCAGAAAAAAACTTCCGGGGCGGTAAAGCGCGTTTCCTAGTTTTTCTGGCGAGGGTGGAAGCCCCCCGTCCGCAGCGACAGCGACCGGATGGCCGGCGCCGATTTCATCAAAAAGCTTTGTCAGATGAACGAGATTTCAGGCAATTCGCGTCCCGGCCGAGGAGGCCCGCATCAACCGCAACCCACCGGTTCGATTTTCGCGCTGTCGACCGAATGTGATGGCTGCGGAGCGGTTTTGGGCATTCCCAAGGGTGAAGACCCGAACACCGAAGGGTGGTTTCGCGAACTGGCCGCCATGGCCCGCCAAAAAGGCTGGGTTGTGCCACCGTCCGTCCAAAAGTCCGGATTGAGCATGATCCGGGCGTGGTGCCCCCAGTGCGCCCCGAAACGCGGCGCGTCCGATCGCTGACGCGGCTGCTAGACTCCGACAAACTACAACTCCGACAATATTCCACGCAACTCCCGCTCGGGGTCCTCGTGGTGCTGTTCGACCGCGAGGCGCAACGCGTCTTCGAGGAGCGTCCGCGCTTCTGCACCGCGGTTAAGTTGCAGCAGAAGTTTCCCCAGTAAAATACGGGGCATCATCCAGTCGGATTTTTTTGCGACGCAGAATCGATAGTGCTCCACGGCCTCCGCGCTCCGGCCCTCGGCCGCGAGGGCTTGGGCGACGCTGAAACGAAACAGCTCGTTGTGCGGCTGCTGTGCGACAAGCGCGAGGAAGTGGTCGGCGCGGGAGCCCATTTCGCAGCGACACCCAGCACGTTCAGACTTCGTCGACAAACACGATCACCCCGGTCGCGTTGTCGGGTCCACCCCGCCG
>JBDSSU010000534.1:0-2787 GCA_039928635.1 Opitutaceae bacterium
AGAGATCAGCCGGGAATTGCATGACGAAGTGGTGCAGACTCTCGTCGGCATCAACGTGCAGCTGGCCGCCTTGAGTCACGGGGCCCGGGACAACGCGCACGTCTACCAACGGAAAATGGCGCGAACCCAGCGGCTGGTGGAAAAATCGGTGAAGGCCGTGCATCGCTTCGCGCGTGAGCTGCGGCCGACTGTTCTGGATGACCTTGGGCTGATCCCGGCGCTGCATGCCTATAGCAAGAACCTCGCGGCCCGAAAAAAAATCAGGATCCAGCTCACCGCTTTTGCCGGCGTCGAACGCCTGGCCCGGTCCGGGAGAACCGTGTTGTTTCGCGTCGCCCAAGAGGCGCTCACCAATGTGGTGCGGCACGCCGAGGCGACTTTGGTGAAGCTGACGCTCGTCCAGGCTCCTGGTTCAATCCGGATGGAGATCATTGATGATGGAAAATCGTTCCCCGCCGAGAAAGCGTTTCTGGCTCGGACTCCGAAGCGGCTCGGCTTGATCGGCATGAAGGAGAGACTGGAAATGATCAGCGGTACCCTGCAGATCGAATCGACTCCCGGGAAGGGGACGACCGTGCGGGCCGAAGTTCCATTCAACCGAAGCATACCCCCTCCATGACTCCCCCGAAACTGATCAGCGTTTTACTCGCCGACGATCATGCGATCGTGCGCCAGGGGCTCAGCGCTTTGCTGAACAGCGATGGTCATTTCACCATCGTCGGCCAGGCGCGCACGGGTCGCGAGGCCGTGGATATGGCACGGGCGCTCCGCCCTGACGTGATCCTCATGGATATTGCGATGCCGGTCCTCAACGGGCTGGAGGCGACCCGGCAAATTCTCGCCGCCGATCCGGCGGCAAAAATCGTCATTCTCTCCGCTCACAGTGATGACGAATACATCGAGCGCATGAATGCAGCCGGCGTTTGCGGATTTTTGGAGAAACAGACCTCCGCGGAAATTTTGGCCAAGGCAATCTGCGAAGTGGCCGCGGGCAAAATTTTCTTCAGTCCTTCGATCACCAAACGACTCCTCGACGATCGCGGTAAACCACGTGGTCGGAATGGGCTTTTAAAGGTCAATGGCGCACGACTCACCTCGCGTGAGTCCGAAGTGCTCCAGCTCGTCGCGGAAGGCTCCGCCAACAAACAGGTGGCGGCTCAACTTGGGATCAGCATCAAGACGGTCGAGAAACACCGGCAGCAGTTGATGGATAAGCTCAATATTCACGACACCGCCGGACTGACCCGTTACGCGATCGCGGCGGGCGTGATCGAGAGCAGCGTACAGTTGACGATCATCTAGCTCGGAAAAGCCAAGTTCGCGGTCGGTGGGTGCAGGGCGCCGATCACGGCCAGCGCTCTTCGCGTTGCCCTGCCTCCCATTGTCCTCTGCTTTCGGGCCCGCCGGCACGGCGGGTTCAGGAGTGCGGGGAAGCGCTCAAGCTTCGCTCTTCAACACGTAGATAGCGCCTTTTTCCGTGCCGATGGCGAGCAGCCGATCATCCGGCGACCACGCTAGTTTGGTCGCGGCGACAGGCATTTTCACCGTGGCGCGCAAAGGCTGCTTTCGTTCGGGACTCCACACGCGAACGACTCCGTCAGCGCTGGCCGTCGCGAGCAGTCCATGGGCGTTTTGGAAGGCAACCGCGCACACGGGTGCTTCGTGCGGCAGCATGGCGGGATCACGCCCTTCCGGACCCGCGCCAGAACAATCCCAGATACAGGCATCGCGCCCGCCGCCCGTGGCCAGCCAGCGTGAGGTATGATCGAAGGAGAGATGTTTAACCTTCGTCTCGTAGCCGCTCATGTGCAGCTCGATGTCCTCCTCCGGTTTCCAGAGATGCACCGAGGGATCCTGGTTGCCCGAAACGAGCCACTTGCTGTCCGGCGACCAGACCAGCGCGTGAATGCCGTTTCCGTAGGGGAACTGTTTTTGCACCACGAAATCGTCGGCATCCCACAGCGACACGCCCCCGAAGTACGCGACGGCCACGCAGCCGCCGGCGGGTTGGGCGGCGATAGCGGAGATGGCTTTTGGAGCCGGTTTGAACGCATGGGCCACCGCGCCGTCGGTGCGCATTGCGTTTAAACTTTTTTCGCCCGCGGCAAAAAGGTAGGACGGGTTACGTTCGGTGTCGGTTCCGCTGAACGGCGCATCAGAGATAACGCGCCCTAGCTTCCACGCGAGATGCTCGACCCAAGCGGTACCCAGCGTCGCCGTTGCGATGTGCTGGCCGGCGGTGGCATCCCAAAGTTTCACCGCACCGTCCTGCCCGCCCGTGGCGAGGAGGTGGGGCGGGTTATCACCAACCCGCCGTTCGCCTTCGGTTGCACTCGGCAGCGGATCAGCGATCACGCGCCCGACCGGCTGCCACGCGATGCAGTTCGTCCCGTTTTCGTGGCCGGGCAACTCGTGGTGCAGCGCTCCGTCCGCCGCCGCAAGCAGCGAGACCGGCCCCGCGGCCGAAGCCGCCGCGAGATGCGCGCCAGCGGGAGACCACGCGAGATCGATTACATAGTCATCGAGGGTTGCAGCCCAGTGTTTGGTGAGGTTCATCGGCGAAAACGTTCTGCTAGCGTGAAGAGAATGGTCGGACGAACACGAGGAGAGAGTGAGATTAACCCGTCACGCCGGCGGCTGACGTTTTCGAAATGTCCCGGCGGAGATGTATCCTAAAATGAGCTTCTGCGCGCCGATCATCCCCGATCATCCCGCTTTCACCGCGATGCGGATTGCGGGATTTGCGGCCCGCGGCAGAGTCGCCCCATGCCGGAATTGCCCGACCTC
>JBDSSU010000535.1:0-19683 GCA_039928635.1 Opitutaceae bacterium
CCATGCGTGCCGCGAAATCCCGGTCCCAGCCCTTTCGTCCGCGCCGCTCATACAAGCGCCATAAATCCGCGTGGCTGTAAGGGCGAGAGCACGGACGGTTGGCCACCGCTTCGAGTTCCTCCCACCTTCGCAAGTGGCGCGTGGTCACTTGCAGGATGTTCGCCAGCTCCTTCTGTGAAGGCGGGCGCTTCAGGCTTCCACCAAACGCCGAAAGCCGGGCATCGCCACTTTCGGCGGCGACCGGCTTTCGAGTTGTATGGTTGGCGAGGCGCATTCGGTCAGCCCGTTATTACCATTCAAAAGAATGCAGCCGTTCGGAAATCATGTGTGCACCCGGACTCAGCGGCTGAACAATTTCACCCGGTGATTCCTGTTTTTCATTTTGGCAGGCAAGCAAGGCAAGGTGCCAGTCGTGAAACACGTTTACGCGATGAAGAATCGGAAGACCGATTTCGGTGGTCATCATCTTCCATTTCACGAACGCGATCATCCGCTGTTCGTGCTGATCCAAGAGGTGGATGTCGCCCCCGTCGAAGACCGGGGCCTGCCTCATGAAGGCCTCAACGGCCTCGGCTTCGGAATTGATGAATTGGACGAGAATCCGTGTCCCGTTCATGTTCTCCCGATAGATTTGAAAGCGTTTGAGTCCGACTGCGATGGCGGCAGCGAGCATTTGAGGAGCGAGTAGTTTATGTTTTTTCATGGGAATGTTCCTTTGGTGAGGCCCATTCCGACGCGCCGCAGTCCATCGCTCAACGGAGCGCACCCTCCGAATTTGGTGTAGGTCATCTACACCAAATTCGGTAGACGCGGCCGAATCACCGAAGCCCAAACAACGGCTGCGGACGCTCGGCGACCGAGAACGGCCACCGAGAGGCGAATTCGCTCTGTCCATCGGCTTTCAGTTCCGCGAGCCGCGATGCGCGCCCTGATCGACCAGCTCCGAGCGCGTAGTCTCGACCAACGGTGTCGTGGCCTGTCGTTGTCCACGTCCGGGCGAAGTTCACGGCAAACGTCGTGTCGTTTCATTCACCCACACGGGCTGACGGCCAAGGCCGAAGCATCACCGGCGGTCCGGCGGAAACGCGTTCCGGTAGCGAGGGGTTATCGCAATCGCGGGCAAGTCCGCCACGGCGGAACGTCCCTTTTTCCCGGATCGTTATTGCTCTCTCTGGTGGCCCCTCCCACCGGACCGCCGCTGCGCGGACGGGGCGCGTTTGGGTCCTCCTTGAAAGGAATCCCCCCAACCGTCCCCTCGTTCCGGTCGGCACCCCCGCCCTTCGACGAGATAGCAATTCCGCTCCTCAAATCAAAAAGGAACATCATGCCCGCCAAGACCGCTCAACCCGCCTCGCAACCCAAGAACGCCGCCACCGGCTCAAAACTCCCGGTGAAAACCTTTCGCCTCGGTCGCATTAAAGCCGCCGTGTGGGAGAACGAAGCCGACCGGAAAAAGTTTTTCAACGTGACCTTCGCCCGGACCTACGTGGACGAAGCCAAGAACTACCACGACACCGACAGCTACGGTCGCGACGACCTCCCGCTCATCGCCAAACTCGCCGACCAGGCGCACACGTTCATCTTCGAACGGCTCGCGGAACTGAAATCCGAGCAGAGCGAATAATCATCGAGCCAACGGGCGGCCGGAATTTCCGGCCGCCTTTTTTTTGTCCTTCCACGCCACAGCAGGCCCTTCAACGCTCGTTGGGTTTCAAACGAGCTGCGGCGCGTTGGACTTATTCGCGGACACCGAGCTACCGCGGGGCAATTGACCCACGAACAGCACACTATCTGTCGCGCGATCGACGTGCGTTAACGTCCCCCCATGCGCTTCGATGCAGGTCTTGGCGATGCTAAGACCAAGCCCCGATCCATCAGCGGTGCCGGGACCGCGCACAAATCGGTCGAAGATGCGCGGCACTAACTCTGGCGGAATCCGGGTGCCGGAGTTCTCGACGGAGAGCGTCGCACCCTTGGTGTCAGCCAAGAGTTCAACGCGCACCCAACCGTTGGCCCGATTGTGCTTCACCGCGTTTTCAAGAAGATTGAGCAGGACTTGCCGGACACCGGCCCGGTCGGCGTCGATGGG
Source organism: Opitutaceae bacterium (assembly GCA_039928635.1). Lineage (GTDB taxonomy): Bacteria > Verrucomicrobiota > Verrucomicrobiia > Opitutales > Opitutaceae > DATAKE01. The sequence goes on from JBDSSU010000535.1 coordinate 2,090, forward strand.
CGCGGCGTCACAGCGAATGAGTTCAATCGTGACGCCACCTGCCGCTCCCAAGGCGCGAGCGTTTTCTACCGCGACGCGTAACATCTCGTCCAAGTGAAGTGATTCGCGCGCAATGACCGGCATCCCGGCATCCACCTTGGAAAGAAAGCTAAGCGCGTCCACGAGTGTGGCGAGACGGCGGATTTCTTCGATTTGGCTCGTCAGCCGCAGCCGTTCCGCGGCTGAGGTGGTCGCGTCGTTGAGCGCGAGTTCCGTTTCAGCACTCAGAATGGTGAGTGGCGTCTTCAGTTCGTGCGAGGCGTGGAGCGTAAAGTCGCGCACGCTGGCGACACCGGCCTCAACCCGGGCCAGCATCGTGTTGAAAACGCCCGCCAGCCGGTCCAGTTCATCTCCCCGACCGGTGAGCGGAATGCGTTCAGCCAGATTGCCCGCATGCACCCGTTCCGCACTGGCGACGAGGATCTCCACCGGCCGCAGCGCGCGCCGGATTAGCCACGCCCCGCCCAGGACCACGGCGATTCCCGTAGGGAGGCCATAGAACAGAACGATGTCTGTGATTTTTTCTGACGGTGATTCCAGGGGACGCCCCCGCTGATACTCGCCCACGAGTTCGTAGTGCAGCACGCCGCCCATGAGTAGCAGCGACCCGAAAAGAATCCCGGCATACCAGAGCGTGAGCCGCGTACGAATCGTCATGGGGCCGGTTGGACGATGTAACCTTCCGCAAACACGGTATGAATAATCTTCGGCTCAAAGTCCGCGTCCACTTTCTCCCGCAGTCGCATGATCGCGACCGGCACAAGATTGGACCCGGGATCGTAGCCGGCGCGATAGTCCCAAACGTGTTCGTGCAGTTCGGCCGGCGTGCAGGTGCGACCCTGCGCGCGCACCAAATAGTCGAGCAGGCGAAATTCGCGCGGGCTGAGTTCGAGCCGTCGGGTGCCGCGCCGCACTTCGCGCCGGAGAAGATCGAGGGAGAGGTCCGCCACGTGCAACGCCGTCGCTTCACGGGGAACTCCGCGCCGCGCGAGGGCGCGCACGCGAGCCACGACCTCGGCCAGCACAAAGGGTTTCGGGAGATAATCGTCCGCGCCGAGATCGAGCCCGTGAATACGGTCGCGGGCCTCGCCGCGCGCGGAGAGGAGGAGGACCGGCGTGGTGCGCTGTTGCCCCCGCAGCTCGCGCAGCACACTGAGGCCGTCCCGGCGCGGCAGCATGATGTCGAGGACGATCACGTCGAATGACTCGTCTAGCGCGAGCCGCAGCCCGTCCTCGCCATCGGCCGCGATGACTACTTCGGCGCCGGCCTGCACGAGCGCTTTTTCAAGCGCACGGGCGATCTTTGGTTCATCCTCAACGGCGAGCACACGCACCGAGGCACCCTGCGAAGAGGACGCGCCACCGTCAATCTGCGCCGCCCGCCCGCGCCACTTCTAACAGAGATGTAAGACTTGTCCGCTGGTGAGAACCCGGAGGTCGAGTTACCTTGGGGACGATGCAATTTGTCCATCATGTCTTTGGGGTCGGCCAGTGCGCGACCCGACCGCCCGAAGTTCATGCGTCAAGCCGGTGATCGCTATCGCGCTAAAGATGCTGCTGGGCGACCGCGCCAAGTATTTCGGACTGCTTTTCGGCATCACGTTCACCTCCTTTCTCGTCACGTTCGCCGCCTCTTACTTTGGCGGGATGATGACCCGCAGTTTCGCGTTAATCGCGGAAAACCCCGCCGATGTCTGGGTCATGGACCCGGCGGTGGTCGCGGTTGATCGGACGATCAATCTGCCCACCTCCGCACTGAATCGGGTGCGCAGCGTCGAAGGAGTGTTGTCAGCCGTGCCGCTGGCGCTGGCGACCGCTGATGCGCGGTTCCCGAATGGGCGGTTTCAATCGGTTCAAGTCATCGGGGTAGATGATGCCACCTTGACCGGCGTGCCCTTGCTGACCGGCGGCGCGACCGCGGGAGTCCTCCGGAGTCCCGACGCCGTGATCATGGACGATGGCGGAAGCACGGGAAAACTCGATACACCAAGCCAGCCCGCGGATCAGTGGCCGGGGGGCCGACCGCACTTGGAGGTCCCGATGCGCCCGCTCGCCACCGGCGACGAATTACTGATCAACGACACCCGCGTCCGGGTTGCCGGCCGCTCCGCCGCGTTACCTCGTTTCCCACCGCGTCCGCTCTTGTTCACTACGTTCTCCACGGCCGGGCGGATTTTGCTGCCCGAGCGACGCCGGCTCACGTTTGTGCTCGCGACCGCTGCACCGGGCATGGACCCGCGCGTGCTCGCCTCCCGCATCGAAGCGTCAACGAACCTGCGCGCCCGCGCCTCGGCCGACTTCAAGGAGGATACTGTCCGCTGGATGGTGGAAAATTCCGAAGACGTGGGTGACGCCATCACCATGCTGACAATCGCCATGCTGGTGGGCTTCGGAGTTACCGGGGTCATGATGTTCATGTTCACGAACGAGAACCTGAGGTATTATGCGGTGCTCAACGCGATGGGGGCGACGGCGCGGCAGATCGTGATGATGGTCTTTGCCCAAGCCGCTATTTGCGCTCTCTTAGGCACCGGGTTGGGCCTCGGCCTGTGCGCCATCGCCGGTCGCATCTTCACGGGGTATGATCTTCCCTTTCGCCTGATGTGGTTTGCGCCCGCGGTCGGCGGAACCGCGGTCCTGCTTGTGAGCATCGGAGCCGCGGCGCTGAGCATGAGACCGGTGCTGAAAATGCAGCCGGCTTCGTTCCTCGCCGGCAGATAGACGCCAAAACCTTCCTGATTCAACCTCGATGGCGACGCCTCTTCCACCTCCCAGCAACCCTCCGCAGCTTGCCGTGCGCTGCGTCGGCGTGACTAAGACCTATGGCATCGGCGGTGCCGCGGTGCAGGCTTTGCGCGGAGTGGATTTGGAAATCAGAACTGGGGAACTCCTCATGTTGGAAGGCCCGTCTGGCTGCGGAAAAACCACGCTCATCTCGATCTTGGCGGGATTGATGCACCGCGACGGCGGCGAGTGTTCTGTCTTGGAGCGGGACTACGAAAGGATGTCACCCAACGAAACCACGCACTTTCGCGGGCAGAACGTCGGCTTCGTCTTCCAGGCGTTTAACCTGATTCCCTCCCTGACCGCCGCTGAGAATGCCGCGACGCCTCTCATGATTGCAGGCATGAAGCGGAGCGCGGCGGTAAACCAAGCGAGCGTAGTCTTAAAAGAGATGGGCTTCGACGACCGGATGGTGCGCTCGGCGCCCGCCGACTTGTCGGGCGGGCAGCAGCAGCGGGTAGCCATCGCCCGCGCGATGGTCCACAACCCCCGCATCATCGTCTGCGACGAACCGACGAGCGCGCTCGACCGCGAAAGCGGCCACGTGGTGATGGAGCTGATGCGCCGCTTCGCTCTCGACAAGGATCGCGTGCTCATCGTCGTCACGCACGACGACCGGATTGTCGAATTCGCCGACCGCATCGCCCACATGGAAGACGGACGCATTACCAAGATTGAAAATCAACCCGGCCGCCCGCGCGTCGCCGAGACCACATCATAGCCCCCACCATGTTTCGCAAATTCATCCTGCCACTGCTGGCGATTGCCGGCGTTGTATTCGCCGTTTTTGAGATTATCCGCAGTGATAAGGCACCCCCGCCTGCACCACCCTTCGCTGAGGCGGCGCAGACCCCTTATCAAACTTCGGTCGCCGGCTCGGGTCTCGTCGAGGCCAGCACGGAGAATATTTCCATCGGCACGCAGATCGCCGGCATCGTCTCAAAAATCTTCGTTCAGATCGGCAGCAACGTGAAGGCGGGCGATCCCTTATTTGTGATCGACGACCGTGCGCTACGCGCCGAATTCGCCACGGGGCGTGCAGCCGTTCAGGTCGCCGAAGCCCAACTCGCTGATGCCAACTACGACTTCACGCTTGCGGAAGGACTCGTCGCCAAAGGCGTCAGCCCCGTCGATGATCGTGAGAAGAAACGTCTGGCCACCAAGAAAGCCGAAGCGCAGCTGGCGCAGGCCCAAGCCGAACTCAAATCCACCGAAACGGATCTCGAAAGACTCACGGTTAAAGCGCCGGTGGACGGTCAGGTGCTGCAACTCAAAGTGCATTCCGGAGAATTCGCCGCGGTCGCCGCCGCCTCGACCGGACAGCCGCCCTTGGTGCTCCTTGGCGGCGTCACTCCCCTCAACGTTCGCGTGGACGTGGACGAAAACGACGCGTGGCGAATCCCGGCGGGTGCATCCGCCACCGGCTACCTCCGAGGCCACAAGGAGATCAAAATTGCGCTGAAGTTCGTGCGGTTAGAGCCCTATGTCGTACCAAAAAAATCTCTCACCGGCGATAGCACCGAACGCGTCGATACGCGTGTGCTCCAGGTGATCTTCAGTTTCGAACGCGGCAATCTGCCGATTTATGTCGGTCAACAGATGGATGTCTTCATCGACGGCGCCGTGAACGCGAGTTCTGAACGGTAAGCTTGCCACCGAACGCAGCGAGGCATCGGCACCGCCGACTAAATTCCGATTCGTGGATGCTCGCTAACGCTCGTTTTCTTCGAGCGACTGCCAGCCGCTGATTTTCTCATTCTACACCCGGTCAAGGTCGTATCGCTGCGCGATCTCCACCACGCGGAAACACTCCGCTTCCCCTTCGTTGCGGCCGAGCCCGCCGCCTCAGCGCTCCGTCCACCGCTTTGACTTTCGGGTGTGGGGCGAAAATCGCCAATCGGCAGTAGGCGATCAGGTCACGAACCGTGACACACGCCCCACGGGCCGAACGGCATAAAACCATGTCCTGTGAAAACACGTTCGGTGAAACCATCTATTCCTACTCCCGCACCCAAGCCATTGAGGACGGTGTCCTCGTGGACCTGAGCCAGACTGATTCCATCCGCGAGCACTGGAAACATCCCTTCGCTTGCACGTCTGCGGTGTGGGCGATCATCGAGGATGCTCTGGAGAAACCCGGTCAGGACGTATCCGGTATCTGCCACGACATTTCAATGATGGCCAAACTCGCCATCCGTAACGCGCAAGATGCACGCGAGACCGAACAGATTCGCTTCGATGTCATCATCAGGGGAAAGAAACACACGCTGAAACTGCACATCGGACCCGGCGACACCGCCGCGCCGGTGCTCACTCTCATGCTTCCTTACGAAGACTAAACGAAGGGGCTTCGGCCCCTTTTTCGTCTGTCCGTGAACCGGCCCACCGTTCGAGCACCCCCCCGTATTTTCGGTAGATGCGCGCCGCTGCCCTTCCGCCCGTTCCATTGTTCGATGACAGCGGATCGGTCCGCCGGACAGGCCGACCACAATCAAAACAACCCAAAATCATCGCCGGCATCAGGCCGGCTCAAAAATACAAATGAACACCGCAACAGAACCATTACCCGTCAAATCATCAGCCAGCTCCGCGCGCCCGTCGCATTCCAGTTCCATCCCGGAAGAAATCACGCAGGTGAAGCGCGAACTGCTTCAAGCAGAAGTCCGGCTCGCACGAGCGCGCGCTGCCGTCTCCGGGGCCGAAGCGGACGTGAAAGTCCTGAATGCGCGCCTCAAAGCGCTCACGAAGTAGATCCGCTTCCGCATCACGCGCACCTGCCACCACAGAACTCGCTCTCGAAAAGGCCGACTACGTGTCGGCCTTTTTTACGCGACCACATCGCCCCGTGCGATCTCCGCGCATTCTTTGACGGCACTGACCTTCGCTGCCGTCATATCGCGAATCTGCCGCTGAAATCCGGGGCGAAAAACACCCTGCGGTTTCACATGCACGTAGCCCTGTTGCAGTGCATACAACATAATCTGCCCTTTATGGTGCAGCCCGAGTTTACCCATGATCGTCTTGCGGTGCGTGTTCACCGTTCGATACGAAAGGCCAAGTTTGTCGGCGGCCTCTTGATCGTCCGAACCATCGCCTATGGTCGAAAGGACGATTTGCTCTTTCTCAGTGAGGGCATCGAGCGTGATATTTTTCGGCTTCTTGAGGAGTGGCACAATCGACGGACTGACGTAGAGATGATGCGCGAGCGCTTCCTGCATTGCCGTGTGCAGATTTTCCAGACCTTCCTCACGTGCATCGTAGATTCCGTCGTAACGAATGCTTCGCAACAGACAGAAAGTGCGAGCGTCCTTGTGGGACGTGAGGATCAAGATCGGCAATTTGCCGTCGATGAACGGCTCAAAATGTTCGAGACCGTCCATGTCATCAACGTTGACGCCTGCGATGAACATGTCCGGCACGCTCGCTTGGATCGAATCGAGAGCGTCGAATCCCTTCTGGAAAACCTCCACCTGGGCACCGCGCCAATAGTCTTTGATGTGTCGGCTGATCATATCGCCATAAAGGCGGTTCGCCTTTAGCACGACGATTCGAGGAGTGGCCGTTTTTGAGAGCATGGTCAGGAGGCGGTGGGTGCGAGTCGAAGTTGCTGTCCGTCCGAATGCGGCACCAACCGCCCGGCTCCGTCACCACCGTGCAGCAGTTCGTGCATGAGCGCGTTTCGGATCAAAAGCTCTGTGGCGTCGCGCATCGGGCGCGCGCCGAGCCGTTCGTGATAGCCCCGCTGAATCACGATGTCCGACACTTGATCCTCGGGAGTAATCGCGAAGCCGCGTGCGACCAAAGCCGCGCACTCCTTCGCGATCATGCCACTGGCGATTTCGCACTGGGCGTCGTAGCCCAGTTTGTTGAAGACGACCGTGACGGTGATGCGCGCGAAGATTTCGGGACGGAGTTCGCGTTGCGCGTCCTGACGGACGAGTCGCTCCATGGTCTCATACTTCGACTTGCGCATCGTCATGATGCGTTGCGCCCCGATGTTGCTCGTGAGGACGACATACCACTCCGAAAAATCTATCACCCGATTTCGACCCGTCGTGAGACGCGCGGCATCGAGGAGTTGCAGCAGCACGTCCAGGACACGCGGATGCGCTTTTTCGATTTCATCGAAGAGTAGCGTCCCGCGCCCCTCGCACGCGTCGAAACCCTCCGCGATGCGTCCGGCTTCTTCGCCGGTGCCGAGCAGCAGCGCGAGCCGTTCCGCCGTCTGATACTCGGACATATCGAGTCGCACGACCCGACCGGGACCGATGAGGTCTTCCGTGAAGCGCAACGTCAGCTCGGTCTTTCCGACGCCGGTCGGGCCGAGAAACATGAAGCTCGCCTTCGGTCGGCCCGGAGTCGTGAGCCCAAGTTCACCGTGCTGGAGACGTTCCGATACGAGATCGATCGCCATGTCTTGTCCGGTGAGAAGTGCTTTCAACCGCGACGGCAGCGTCCGCAGTTTTTCGCGATGTTCGTTGGTCAGCATCACGAGACAATTACCACTTCACCTCCGGACTGCCGGTTGGCACGGCGACTTTCGTGGTGGGCGCGGCTTCTGCCGATGACGCGCTGCGAACCCGATTGCGCTCCGTTTCGAGTTGAGCGCGCAGTTTCAGTGCGTCCGCGCTTTGCCGAACCAGCAGCACATATTGCGCCTGCATTCTCTGTTCGGTTTCCGCCATCGAAGTATGCATGGCCCGCAACTCCGTCGTGATCTTCTTTTGCGTGGTGAGTTCCGCGGTCAGTTCTTCGCTCGCGGGTAGCGGCTTCACGGTCGCCGGTGGATACGACGCGCGCGGAACTGTTTCGAGTTCATCGCTCGCCGTGACCGGCACGCGTGTGCGCCGTAAAACTGCGTGGGCTTCGTGGCGAATCGAGGGATTCGCCGCCTCGCGATAGCTGCGCATATCGTAGCGGGTCTCGACGACCTTGGTCGGCGAAACCGCCGCGATCATGACCGGCGGCGGAGTTTGCACAGCAACGGGGCGTTGCGTGGCGCACCCCGCCACAAGCAGCGGCATAAGCAAAATTGAAGAGGTTCGCACAATCATCCTTTGGTTGGGTTCTGGAGAGGTGCTTGCGCCGCGCCTTCATTGGCAGCGGCAGCATTCGCCCGCAGTTTTACGCCAGCGATGCTGGTCTTCTGCGGATCAACTGACTCAAGCACGTAGACATAAAATTCCTTCCCGGCCGCCACGCGCACGAAGTATCCATTTTCCTCGATGTCCTTCAGCGTGCGCTTGGCGTAGAGATCGAAAACATCGCCGACGCCCTCGCGCACGCCATTCGAGACCGAGCCGGTGATCGTCGTGCCGAGCGCGCTCTGCTGGCGGTCCTGCGTTCCGCGCGCAAAGCCACTGAGCGCGGCTGAGGCGAGCATCTTGAGTTCCTGCAAATCGTCCGTCGCCAACACGCGCCCCTTGATGCCGCCGGAGCCGTCCGTAATTCCGTAGCCGTCGCTTTCGTGTTCGTATTCGCGATCCAATGCCACGCCGTTGAACACCAGTTCGCGGCCATCCTGCCACACGAAGCGCCAGGCACCCATTGCGGTTACACGGTCGCGCATCCGCCCCGAGCGCGCCGTGCCATGAACGAGCGTGTTGGCTGGAATGACCTTCTTTCCGTTCTGCCACACGTCTTCGAGGAGCATGGCGATGACCGGTGTTTCGAGATTCGCGCTATCGATCGTGTTCACAAGTTTGCACTTCAGCAGCGTCCCAAACGGGATGAAGCGCTCTGGTGCAGGCGGCTCCACGCGCTCGGTTCGCGCCGGAGGCGCCTCGTAGCTCGCGAGGAGTGACGCGTAGCGAACCTTGCGCGGTTTCGGCTCCGCTTTTGGCGCAGAGCCCGTTCTCGCGCTGCCCGTCGCCGCAATCGTTGCCGACGTGGCAGGCACGGGAGCAGCCGGACGGAACGGAACGATGCCACCCCCTGCCGTCTCCTTCTCCGCCGCCGTGCCGGCGTTGGGATTTACGTGCTGAGGCACGCCACTTTCCAATCCTTGGTTGAGCGGCAGCTTTACCTGGCCGAGTTCGATCTTCTTTCCCTTTTGCGCGGCAAGCTTCGCCGCCTCGCGCTCGCCCGCCTGATGGCGGCCATACATCCAAAGGCCGGAGAAGAGCACGACGACGAACACCACGAACAAACCGAACTTGCTCTTGAAGAAATTACCGAGGTTGCGGGGATTCATGGGTGCGGGATCTCCGTTGAAGTTGCCGGAGTCGTGACGGCGGCGACCTTCGTTTCGCGCCGTGCATTGTTGATCAGAATGGTGAAGGCGTTATCGGCGCTAAGGTCATTGCGCGTGCCGTCGGGCAGGCCGACAATCGCGAATTCCGCTTCCGCACTTTCGCCTGGACCGAGCGAGCGCGGGCCGTTGGCAATCGACTGCTCAAACCGTTCCTGCGCGACGCGTGCGGCGAAGGTGCTCGGCACCAGATCGAGGACGCCGTCCGTCGTGTTCTTTAGCCGCAGGAGGAACACAACCGCGTCCTCCTTTGAAAACCGGTAAACTTCCTGCACGGTGATTTCGAGGTCGGGCAATTCAACCTTCCGATTCTGCGCACGGAGCGTGACACCCTCCACGGCCTTCGGCAGCGACCTCACCAAAACCGGATACGCCCGCGCACGATCCAGGAGACTCAGGCCGACGCGGGGCGAAAACCTCACCGGCTCCGGCGGCGCATCCACGCGCACGGCGGTTTGCACCGTTGCGCGTTTGAAGATCACGCTCGCAACCGAATCGCTCTCCACGGAACGGAGTTGAATCACGTAGGCCGAGCCCTCGTAGATCGCCGTCAGTCTCGCCGTCGCATCGGGCTGCAGGCTCCGCACGAGGATGAAATTCGAGCCGGGCGCGTGCGTGACGTGAAAGCGAATCGGCGTTCCCTCCTCAATCTCCACCGCCTGCTTCCCGCTATCGATCAGCATGTCCGCTCCCGCCACGGCGGTGATCGCTCCGGGGAACATCACGGTCGTGATTTCCCGCGAGACCGGCAGGTCAACCGCCTGCGTTGGATCGAGCGCGAGATCGCGAATTGGCTGGGCCGCCAGGGCTGACGCCACGGCGAAAAAGAGTCCGATAAATCTCAGCATGCGGTTTCACGTTTTGATGGGTTCGACTTGGAACGCCGCGACTGCGGTCGGGAAGCGTCCGTTGCGGGTCAGGTCAGGATTGACCAGAAACTTGAATTTCACGCGGTAGCGTAGCACCTCCGTGATTGGTGCGCCTTGATACGCGCCGACGCGGATCAACTGCACGTCGGCAGAGGTATAGAACGCGTTGTCACGCGTGCTCAGAATCTCCGGCGGGCCAACCTCGACTTTTTGGTGCAGCGACTTCGCCTCGAATTCCGCCTTCGTCTTGTTGAGCGCGCCCTGGGCGACTTGCGCCGCCTCGCGCAAGAAGAGTTGCTTGAACAACTCAGGGTTGTCCAAGCCCTCGGGGTTGCGCTCGAACAGCGCTTTGCAAGCGAGCTTGGTCTGCATCGCGTGCAGGTCTTTCGCCTGCTGGATGTCCACAACCGGCGAGACGTAGTAGGTGCCGAGACTGTCGATCATGATCACCTCGCGCTTGCGCGTCAGTTTTTCGACGAGCTGCTGACGGTCCCACGCCGCCCACACCCACGCGGACACTGCGATCAAAAACCAGATCAGCGACTGACGCCGCTGACGCTCGAAAATCGCGAGTATCGACGGCCTCGTTTTTCCAAAACTCGGCGCGGCGCGAGGCGCGACAGGCGCGGCGGTTTCTACGTTGGCAACCATATGGGTTATTTCTTGGGAGATTGGTTTTTCGAAGGCGTCGCACCCTTATCGGGAGTGGTCGGCTTGTTCGCATCCACGTTCTCTTCGCGCATCAGATCGCGAAGGGCTTGTGTGGCCTTAAGCGTCGCAGCCGTGCTACGGCGCGTCGCCTTGGTCGATTCTTCCTGCGCTTTGAGTGATCTACGACTTAGGTTTAGCATGGCTTTCGATGTCGATGGCGGCCCGGTTCGGGTCGTCATCATGCGGCTGTTTGTCGAACCCGCTCCGGCTTTGCCGCTGGCTCCGGGCATATTCTGTGAAAACTGAGGCGAAGGCTTCGGAGGCTTCCGCGTTTTGACGCTGGGCAGACGCCGACTCTTCCGACGCGGCGGCGTATCTGCGGGAAAGACTCCCTGAGTTGAAACCCGACAATCCGTTAATCGCGGCTCCGGTCGTTTTTGCCGAACCACCGCCGCGCGCGGCAGACTCACCACCTGCGGCCAACGCTCCCCCGGCAGCCGAGGCAATGACGGCGGCTGCACCCGCACCACCGGTTGCAACGGCAACGGCCGCGCCTACACCGCCGGAGAATGCCGCCTGCATGACGCCGCCAACTCCTTCGGCGAAAGCGGTCGCCGGATTTGCGCCCATCAGGAAAACCTTCGTGGTGATCCACGGCGCTAGGAATGAACTCACGAGCATCCACGAGCCGATTAGCAGCACTGTGAGGGCCGGAGCCGCGAGCGGCGCGCCGGCGACAATCACAGGGATGAGGTTCGCAGTGGCGGCGACGTCCAACATCGCGTTGGTGACGACCGCAGCCATAACCCAGCCGAACGGCCAGAACACGAGCGCAACCAGGCCGATGAGGTATTTTTGCGCCACCCCTGCCATCGGGCGAAGCATGAAAAACGAGAGAAAGATCGGACTCAAAGACCACCCCGCCGTCAGCAACACGCCACCGACAAGTTTCACCACATACTGCACGCCCCACGAGAGCCAACCGAAGAGCCAGAGGAACGCATAACAAATCGCCGTGCCGATGGACTTCGTGCCCCAAATGATGTCCCAGACACTCGAATTCGGATCAGCCGCAGTCTTCCCGGCGATGAACGCCACGAAGCGGTCATCCACCGTTGTGGGATCAACTCCCATCATGGCGGCAAATGCGAAAACGATGTCGTTCAGACGCATCAGCCACTCCCGCAAAAAAACGGTGCTCAAACCGATGAGAAGCACTTTCGCGATAAGCCAAATGAATGTGCTGGCGTCCGGCCGGCTGCGCACGGTTTGGATGACGAGTCCTGTAGCCACGATGGCGCTGGCGAGGTAGGCGCATCCGCCCCACAACGAGGACAAGCCATCGAAGTAAGTAGCGGGAAGGATGCTGCCAGGAGGTGCGGCCATGTGTTCGTCAGGCGTTAGGGAGTAGTTTTCTTAGTCGCCGGTGCGGTGGCGTCAGGTTTCTTCTCAGGCTCATTCAGCCTAAAAAAAGGTGGTGATTTGAACGCCTTAGGGAGGGCGTCCATTTCCTTGCGGGCGGCCTCGGCTCGCGCCTTGGCATCCGCTTCCTCTTTTACCCGGCGCGCCTCTGCTTCCCGGTCCGTGCAACCGGATGCCAGGAGGGCGATAAGTAAACCTGCAATTGTTGGCTTTGTTAACATGGGAACCGATGCGACAGAACAACCGAGAAAAAGTTGCAATTTATGGTGCTAGCCTGCGTTCCGTTACGTATTGGAGGAGACATTCGTAGCGAGGTTTGAACGTCGTCGAGAGCTTCTTGACCTCCTGTTGCGCCAGCCGCCCACGGGCCTCGGCATCCGCATCGTTTTGGGCGTTATTCATCGCGGTCGCCTCTGCCACTTTCACTTGGACTTGGGCGGCGCTCAAAGAGACCTCGGCATCGACAGCGGAAAGCTGGCCATATTGAGCGTTCAGCACCGCTTGGAGTTTCTGTTCCTCCGCTTCCGTGGTTGCCGCCTGCAACGCTTCGCTGGTGGTGGCGATGGCGCGCTTCAAATCCTCGCGACGGGTGTAAACGTCGCTTTGCACTGCCTTGAATTCATCGACCGTCACGACGATGTCGTGTGACTGTTTGAATACCTGCGGGTCGCGATCAACGCGCACGCCATCGAAGTCGGGAAACTGCGTGGTTATTTCGCGGAAGATGCCGTCGCGCGTGTCACCGAACAGCCCACGACCATCGACGCGGGCGAGGCCATCCGCCCATTTCTTGACCTGCGTCGGCAAGTTGAGGTCGGCGCGGAACTCGGAAAACCCGACGAGGCTGCGCACGCTCGCCATATCGCCCATGCGCTGAAGCTGCGTCTCAAACTGTTTGATTTGCTGCACCTGATTGCTGATCTGCGTCGCCTGCTTCGCGATCTGTTCGGTGAGCGCGGCGTAGTTCGCGATGCTCTGCGTTAGATTGGGCACATCGAATACAGCCCACTGCGCGAAGGCAGGGACGATACCGGCGCCCGAGACGAGAATGAGTGCGAGGAGCTTTTTCATGATCCGACCTCCTCTTTTGGCACCACGACGCGAATGACACGTTTGGTTGGTTCGCGGCGCACACCCTCGCGGTCGCTCTGCGGCACGGTGATTTCGTAGAATGCTTCCTCGTAGCCGTCATCCAACGATGGGCGCTGGTTGTCGCGTGCGATCCAATATTGCTGCTTCACGGCGTTGGACTGGCCCTTTTCGTAACCGGCGAGAAAGGCCTCACGCTGTGCCTTGTTGTTGAAATAATTGATCGTCTCGCCCGCGACAAATCCGACCGCTGCGCCCATCGCGGCGCTCTTCGCCTTGCCGTTGCCTTCCTTTGCACCGACGTAAGCACCGGCGGCGGTGGTCGCGGCGGTCGTGGTGAAATTGCGCGTGCTGCCGGCGGAATCAGCGCCCGCCGTCGCGCAACCCGACGTGAAAAACATGAGGGGAAGGACCAAGAGCAGGCCGAGTAGATACGGCTGCGAAAATGTCAGGCTATCCAGGAATCGTTGCATGGTGTGTCTCCGGTTGAGGTTAAGGTTCGCCAATCGTGAGTTTGAGTTCGTGCCGTTCCGTCCGCTGCTCACGGAGGCCATCCCGTGAGCACTGCCGCTCGACGGCGTGCGCGATCAAGACGCTCGGTTTCAATCGGCCTTCGAGAAATTCAACGACCTCCGCTTTCGTGCGCAGCCGGTCGGCGGGCGAGAGGAGTTTCGTTTCGAGAATCGCCTCCACCTCGGCGACGGCTTCGCCATCGGCAGGATCAGCGCGGTCTTCGCTTCGCTCCGCGTAGCGTTCGAGTGCAGCCGCGAGCCGCTCTTCCTCGGCCAGTTCGTATCCGGTGCGCAAAACATCGTAAGCCGAATCACTGGACGCGAGGAGCGTGCCGTCCTCGTCACGCTCGCCACGGTCCGAAGCGGGAATGTCGGTCTCGCGCTCCATGAGACGAAACTCCAGCGCGCCACCGGCAATCGTCACTTCGACGTGCCGCTCACGTCCCGGCATCGCGGGGTTCATCGGAAGATTCACCAGCACGCGCGGCACCGGCTCGACGGACCCGCTCAGACCAGCGATTCGTTGCTCATTCTGAAACTGACCGCCGAACACCATCAATTGCCGGGCTTCGGCTTGGATTTCTTGATTCGTCTTCATGGTTTCAGGCGTTGGCGATGATGGCCTCCACGACGTTGGCGTGACCTCTCAGCGCTTTCTGGCGTTGATCGAAGTGCGAGCCGGAGCTCGACGCGCAGTAGAGCATTTCCCGCGAGGCGACGTTGCGCATCGTCACAATGAGCGGACGGCGTTCGTCCGTGTGATAATAGGTGAACTGCGAAAATTTCTTTCCGATGAGTTTCTCCGGCTCGGGGTGACTCATGACCGCGTCTTTCACCGCTTCCGGGATTGGGAAATCCCGACTGAGATCCTCAATGTCCGAGCGATCGCTCTGGCGCATGAGGAAAAGCATCCGGCTGTTGCCGAGCACCGCGCCACGAATGTCCGAGGTTTTGAACTGCTCGTAGTTCTGAACGGTCGCGACATTCCAGACGTTGTATTTGCGGAGCTGCTGGTAGGACTCGCGCAGCACTTTCTTGCCGGACGGCACGAGCGAGAAGCGGGCGACCTCCTCGAAAATGTTTCGCTTTCGCAGCGCGCGCGGGAGCCGCATCATGTGCGACCGCGTATAGTTCGCGATGAGGAACGCGGCAGCGGCTTTCAGCTCTTCCGCCGACTCCGGGATGTAACCCAACTCGAAATGCGCGATCTTTCCGGTGAGGTTCACGTTGGACACACCGTCGAAGAGTTCGCCATAGCTTCCGCCCGCCGACCACGGCTCCAGGAGCGTGGCGAGGTAGCGCATCTCTTCCGCGTGCGAACCAGACGCCTCTGCCGAGAGGAGTTCTTGCAGGTGCCCATGCTGGGGTTGTTCCGCCGGAGTGAAGCGCGAGAAAATCAAATCGCGGACTTGTTGCGCACCGGCGCTGTCCTTCGCGAAGCGGATGACTTCGCCTTCGTCTGCGCACGCAATGAACGACGCGGCTTCATCGGCGCGCGCCTGCTCGAATTCCGAAAACTCGAGGAACGCGTCGAGTTCCGTCGCCTGCGGACCCATGCGCTCGCGTCTATACACATCGAGCGCGAACGCTCGGCGCGCGAGCGGGCCGCGTTCGTCCGGGTGTTTGTTCAAATACCAGCGGGAGAAATCTTCGTAGAGACGGCCAATCGCATTCGAGAGGAGCGCTTGCCGGAGCTTGGTCCGGTCTTCGTCTTTCGACTGACCGACCATGAGCATCGGCAGCGCCGACGCCGCGCTCAGATGCAGGCCGGACAACGGCAGACCGCGCGTGTCTAGGTAGTTCATCGTCAGCTTGCCGTTCGCCTGCACGATGATCGGCTCTGTCGTCGGATCGACCGTCTTGGCGTAGGTCGTGTAGGACTCACCTTCCTCCACGATCATCGTGTAGTGGTAGTACGGTTCCGTCTGCGTCAGGATGTCGATGACGTTGACGCTCTTTCCCGAGCCGGTCGTGCCGATGACCACGGCGTTTTGCGGCGTCTGACTGCTACCTTCGCCGACGAAGGTCCGGCCGCCGACGAGATTTCCATTCGGACCCTCGTAGATGAACTCCGCGTTTTCCAGATGCCCGACCGGCGTCGAGGAAAACGGGAGGATGTTCGCGACGAGCGCATCGTCGTAGTCGTGCCAGAGGGCGTCGTAGTTGCTGAACGACCAACCCGGCCACGTGCAGTAAAAGAAATTCCGCGCCGACGGTTCGAGCGCGGGCTCGTAGGCTTGCGCGCGCTCCATGCTGCCAACCGCGGCTTTCAGCGCGGTCAGCTTCGCACGCAAATCCTCGCGGCTCCGGTCCCACGCGCGGATGATGTATTGGATGCGGTAGGGCGAGCTGTCGCCGTTGGAGTAGCGCGCAATCTTCGCGGCTTTCGTCCGCATCGCCGCGAGGAGCTTCACCTTTTTCAGGCTCTCATAATCGCCTTCGACGCGGTTCAGCTCCTTTTGCTCCTTCTCGATCAACTCATCAACGTCCAGCGCCTCGACGTTGACGGTGATCGCATACTCGCGAAATCCGAGCTTCGTCAGGATATACGCGATGCTCGGGCGCGTGTGCTTTGGCAGCGCCTTCAGCACGAGCATCCCGTGGTAGTAGCCATCGAGGTAGAAACCGGCGTCGGGCTTTTCCAGCGGACGGCCTTCGCCGTGCCAGCAGTTTTCCTGAATCGACTTCTCGGGATCAAAAAATTCCAGCGGATCGGTGACCCGTTGTTCCGGCAGGGAAGGGTTCAGAAATTCAAGGTAATGGAGGAAGTGGTCGGCATCGGTCATCGGGCGGACCTGTCCGCCGCTGCCCCAGAAGAGTGCCTGGAGAAATTGCCCGGTCTGTTTGAACTGCTCTCCGTAGGCCCCGAGCAGTGCCTCTTTCGTGAGGCGACTGGATTTCTGACCCACGGCTTCGGCATCGACCGGCATCGTGAAATACAGCCGCAGTCGCTCACGGCGCAGCACGCCTTCGTCCATCAGACGCGAGTAGCGCACGAAACGTTCGTTGCGCTGGCGTGTGCTCCACTCGTTGGTCGAGTGTTTGATCGTGTCCTCTCGGTAACGATGAAGTGGCTTTCTGAAATCGGAATCGTTCGTCCACTGCACCTGCATCCGCCACTCCGGTTTTAGAACCGAGAGCAGCGCGACGAGATCGGATTCCAGCGTGTTATGATGCACCGGATCGGCCTGCTCCAGATCTGGCGCGGTGATTTCAAAGCCACGCGAGACGAAGCCGCCGCGATGGAGACCTTCGAAGACGATCATGTCCTCGCCAAAATATCCGTCTGTGGGTTCGACGCGCATGGTTAGTCCTCCGTCGCTTCCACGAGCGCGTCTTCCAACATCTCCTCAGTCGTCGTCAGCTTTTCTTGCAGTTCCTCGTAAGTGACCCGCGTGATCACCGGCTCCCGTTTCGCACGAGCGGACTTCGCCTTGTCGCCGTCTTCGACCGGCTCTGTCGCAGCCGCCTTCAGACGCGATGCTCCACCACGCCTCCGGTTGCCCGCCGCCGAACGCCCACCGGGAGCGGCCTTCCTAAAGGAAGTCAGCGGGGGCTCCGCGTCGCCGCCGTCTTTGAACGGATTCACCGGACGGCGGGGACGCGGGCCGAAGCGGAATTGCATCACCCCGGCCTCGACGAGCGCGGACTCGAAAAAATCGGTGTCATAGTGCTCCGGCTTACCATTCTTCAGTGTGAAGACATACGCGACCGAGCCGAGGCAGAGGAGAATCCCAACGAACAGGCACAGCAGGAGCGACACCCCAAGGATTCCCCAGAGGAAAATCACCATGAGGACGGTTGCCCCGCCGGAGCCCAGCAGATACCAGCCGGAGTTCCCGGTCATACCGAGAAACTCGCCGGACGACTGCGCGCCCTGATTGGCGTCGTGTTCGTTGAGATGCGTTGAGTTCATGCGACCGCTTTAGGTGCGACGCGAATCAGGGGGCGAACGAGCTGACGCCCGCTGCTTCGAGT
>JBDSSU010000536.1:0-2700 GCA_039928635.1 Opitutaceae bacterium
ATTCGAAATCGATCACGATCGAGGACTGCACGGCGCTCGCCCCGGTTTCCGAAAACGCCGCGTATCGCCGCCGGACCTTTTCGATCGGCGGACAACTCACGCTCGTGCAGCGCTGCCAGAGCGAGCAGGGCTTTCGCGATTTCACGACGGGTTTCGTGGCGCCGGGTCCCAATGTGTTTCTCGAGTGCCGCGCGCGCGATGCGCTGGGCTATAGCGGCACGAGCGAAAGCTGGGCGTCGGGCGTGCTCTACGACAACGTCATCATCCGCGGCGACGCGTTGCGTCTGCTGAACCGCGGCGCCGAAGGGCAGGGCGCCGGTTGGACCGCCGCCAACTCGGTCATCTGGAATAGCGAGGCGACGCATTTGCAGACCCAGAGCGCGCCGGGCGCGACCAATTATGTTTACGGCTCCAAGGGACTGATCGCGGACGATACGCTCGCTTACGATCCGCGCTGGGTGCCGCCGCGCGAGTTCGTTCGCGGCTCCGCCACGCAGCCCGCGAGTCTTTACGTGGCCCAGCTCACCGAGCGCACGAATGCTGACGCGGCCAAGCGCATCGCGCGTTCCGCCATTTCCGTTGCCAGCGACGGCGCGCGCTCACTGCGGGACGAAGAGTTCAAGGCGTGGTTTTCCGCGAAGTATCCGCCGCGCACTTCGCATCCGCTGAAGCTGGAGGGCGCGCAGTTCACGATCGACGGCCAGCCGGCGTGGACGCGATCGACGGGCTATTCGTGGTATCTAGGCCAGGCGCAGCGTCCGCTCGCACGTGCTTCGGGTCCGGGGATCACGCGGTTTACCCCGGGAGAAACCGGCCCGGGCGCGACGGACGATCTCGAGGTGGTCGCCGCCGGCCTGGCGCCCCGCAGCGTGTTCGCGCAGCACTACGGGCTTTGGTACGACCGCCGCCGCATCAATCACAACTTCTACGGTTCGCCGGAGCTGCCGGCCGACGATGTCACGCCGCCGTTTATGGAAATGCCGTGGGCCCGCAGCGGGCAGGGCCGCGATTGGAACGGGATGAGCAAGTACGACCTCACGCGTTTCAATCCGTGGTATTTCCGCCGCGTGAAGGAATTCGCCGATCTCGCGGATGCGCGCGGCCTCATTCTCTACAACTATTTTTATTTCCAGCACGCGTTGCAGGAGACGCGCGCGCACTACGTCGATTTTCCCTGGCGGCCGGTGAACACCATCCAGGACACCGGCCTGCCGGACGAAAATCCAGCGGCGAACACGTTCTATGACGTGTCGCATCCGCTGCGCCGCGATCTGCACCGCCGCTACATCCGTCACACCCTCGATGTCCTCAAGGACAACACGAATGTGGTTTACGGCTTCGACCGCGAATACTCAGGTCCGCTTTCGTTTGTCCAGTTCTGGCTCGATACCGTGAGGGAATGGGAGAAAGAAAACGGGAAGAAAGTCTACATCGCGCTGGAGGTACCGAAGGCAATCATGGACGCCCTCCTGGACGATCCGGTCCGCCGTCCCATGATCAGCGCGGTCGATTTCCAAAACTGGTTCTACCGCGCCGACGGTTCGCTCTTCGCCATCGAGGGCGGACTGAACAAGGCTCCGCGCGAACAGATTCAGGCGCAGCCGCCCACCAACCGCGCCGGTGGACCGCAGCAGAGCTACCGCGCGTTTCGGGAATACCGCGATGCGTTTCCCGACTTGGTGCTGCTGCGGAAGACCGACAATTTTCCGGCGATTACAACGGCGGTGGAGAAAACGATTCCCGCCGCGGCGCGCGCGAAGATGCGGCCGGCGGCAATCGTGAGCGGGCAGCCCGCGACGAGCTGGGCGATGGCGGCCAAGGGCCAGGGCTATCTTGTCTACACGATGGCGGGTGAGCCGGTGGAACTCGATCTCTCGGCCGACAAGACTCCGTATCAGCTGCGCTGGCTCGACACCGCGACCGGCGAACTGCAACCCGCGGCGGGTTCGCCCGTGGCCGGCGGGGCGAAGATTTCGCTCCAGCCGCCGAGCGAGGGAGCGAAGCGGCCTTGGGTCGCCTGGCTATCGACCCGATGATAGATTTTTTCCCGTCCCCGGAAACCTGTTCACTCCGCCAATGCTTCAAAGGTGTCATTCTGAGGCCAGCGCTGTCGGCCGTTTGAGTGGCACGGGCATCCTGCCCGTGTTCCGAACCCACGGGCAAGATGCCCGTGCCACTTCAATCCCGTTCGTCAGCAGCGCAGCGAAGAATGACAGGCGATTTTGGACCGCCGCTTCGCCTCATCCCTCACCTCATTCTATTTTCGCATTTATGAAGACCCGCTCATCATCCTCTACACCTCCGGCACGACCGGCAAGCCGAAAGGTATAGCTCACACACACGCGAGCTTCCCTATCAAAGCCGCGCAAGATATGGCGTTCGGCACCGATGTCGGCAAAGGCACGCGCATCTCATGGTACACCGACATCGGCTGGATGATGGGGCCGTGGCTGATCTACGGAGCGCTGATAAACGGTGCAACGATCTGCATCTACGACGGAGCGCCCGATTTCCCAACGCCCGACCGCATGTGGGAGTTTTGTGCCAAGCACAAAGTCGAGGTCTTAGGCATTTCGCCGACGCTTATTCGTGCGTTATCGAATTGCGGCGACGATCTACCGAAAAAGCACGATCTCTCATCGCTTAGGGCATTTGCCTCGACCGGCGAACCATGGAATCCCGCTCCGTGGTGGTGGTTAT
>JBDSSU010000537.1:0-3595 GCA_039928635.1 Opitutaceae bacterium
GTCGCGCCGAGTTCAAGGGCGAGCTTCAGCCGGTTTTCGGCGAGGTCGACGGCGATGATGCGTTTCGCTCCCGCCCACTTCAGGGCTTGGATGACGAAGAGACCGATCATGCCGCTGCCGATGACGACAACACTCTCGGTGGGCGCGATCTTGACGCGTTGCACCGCGTGGACCGCGATCGACACGGGCTCGATCATCGCGGCATGCGTAAACGAAAGTGCATCCGGGAGCGGGTAGAGAATGCGGGGCGGCAGCGCGAGATACTCAGCAAAGGCGCCGTGCTGACGAAATTCCGCGGGGGCGACGCCGACGACGCGGCGATTTTCGCAAAGGTTAATATGGCCTTCGCGGCAGTAGGAACACTCGCCGCACGAAATCGTGGAGTCGAAGGTGACGCGGTCGCCGACTCGCCATTTCTCGACCTTCGCGCCGACGGCGACGATTTCACCTGAGGCTTCGTGGCCCATGATGAGCGGAGGCCGGCGGCGGCCGGTCGAGCCGTCCCATCCGTGGATGTCGCTGCCGCAGATTCCGCAGGCATGGATGCGCAACAGCACCTCGTCGTCCGCCGCAACCGGCGCAGGAAATTCGGTGAACTCTAGTTTGGAGGGGGCGGTAAGGAGGAGCGCTTTCAAGGGAGGTGTTTGATTACAAAAACCGCGGCAGCTGTCACGCTTCACTTTGCGCAGGGGAGAGGTCCTCCAAGACTTTCTCGGGGGGCTCGCGGGAAAGGAGGAAATTTAGGTGCGCCGCGAAGGCCGGCGGAACGTTTTTCGTCCCGAGCCTGCTCTCGACAGCGGATGCTCCGGCAAGTTTAGTCCCCGACGTACCCCTGTCATGAGAACGTTCGCTTGCGCTCCTTGGATTTCAGCCGGGTTGCTCGCGGCCGGCTCCGTCTGTGCGCAGCCCGCGGCGGCGACGGCACGTCCCGGCGCGATCAACGCCGCGGTTGCGACGCACACGGCTAAGGTGGAGAAGGCGAATGGAGGTCTCACGAAACTCTCGCTCCTGCCGAAGGGGCCGGGAACTGCCGAACTCAAGCTGCATGACGCCAGTGGGAAAGAAGTCCCTTCCACCGTGGCCGCGAATGGCGTTATCGAGGCGATCGTCGATCCAAGTGGCGGCTATATTTTGAGCACGAAGGAGACGAAACGTCAGCCACTCCTCGCCGAAGGGATTCAGTTTCCGGGTCGCTACATCACGGCGATTGCCAGCGGTACGCCGAACCTAGGCGGGCTTTTCCTCCGCCCAAGCCGCGTTCCGTTGATGTGGGACGACGCGGCGAAGGCTTACGTCACGCAGTTGGTCGTCGGCTATGAATTTCAAAACGGCGTGGAAACGAAATTGGGGGCTCCTAAAACCGTGACGTTTTTCGCGGAGGGTTCGAACGCGAGCATCCAGTTGGACACCGTGTTAATCGATTTCAGCGGCGGACCTGGCTACAAACGCGTCACACTTTCGACCAGGGAAAGCAGCGGCGAGACCTTCTTCACCGCTCGCGCCGGACCAGCCGATGAACTCAAGAGCAGTGTGACCGTACAGCGCGAACCAGGGACGCTGAAACTCACGTTGCCGTCACGTGAGATCGGAGCGTACGGAGTCGGCAGCGGCACATTGAGCGTGAGCCTTCTTGCCAAAGACGGGCTGCCGATGGAAACCGCCGAACCGCTCGCAATTCAATTATCCAGCCGCCGTCTGCGGCTGCCGGCGATGGTGACGCTGCCTAAGAACGCGAGTGTCGCGGAGGTCAATTTTCGCTCCGCTGGTTTTGGAATGGATGCGATCACGGCGCATGCGGGTGCGCTCACGGCCACGCAAGAGCTGCGTCTGATCTTCCCAGCGGCGGCGGTGATTGCCGCCGTCGCTGGCGGCTTGTTGGGAGGATTCACGCGCTATTTGCGCAACAAGCGCGGTCAGCGGAAGAACTCTCCCCTGCTGGTTCGCCGACTGCTCGAGGGCGCGCTCGTGGGGGTAATTTTTGTCGGTGCGGCGTGGGCGGGGCTGGTCACGGTCAATCTCAGTACTGGGATTCTCGGCACGCCGTTCGGTGCGTTCATCCTCGCGGCGCTAAGCGGGTATGTCGGTTGTCTGGTCCTTGATCGGGTAACCAAGAGGACGTTCAAAACGCTGGATGCTGATTCCTAAACAGGGGACGTCGGGGCCGCGGTTTCAGTAAAGCTCCTTTGGGCAGGCCCCGAGGCATGCGCAGAAACGGATGCCCCTTGACGTTCATCTTGGTGCGGGAAGTGCACGCATCTCGCGCCCCGATTCGGGCGTCGCGCCCGACCATCCGAACCGCTTTCGGCGAGACGCCGAGAGCAGCACGCGAGACGCGCGCGCTCCCCGGACCCTTCGCAAACAAGCCAAACGGGGCATCACACCGCCGCGAAGGTCCCCAGACATGAAGCCGCTCGGCACGGGCGGGACGCCCGCGCTTCCTTGAGAAAAACGTCAGGGCGTTTCCACGGGGACCAGGCGGATGATCTGGCCCGGGGAGTCGCCGAATTGGGAATTGATCGTCACGTACAGAAATCCATCGGGCCCGGTCACCACTTCGCGGACGCGCCCGAAATTCCGGAAAAGAACTTCGTCGTGCACCACGTGGTTTTTGTCGTCCACCTCAAGGCGGTGGAATTCCTGCAAGACCAGCGCGGCCATGAACAGCTGGTTCTTCCACTTGGGAAATTTGTTGCCGGTGTAGAATTCGATGGCGGAAACCGCCGGTGAAGGCGTCCAGTACGTGACGGGCTGGTCCATGCCTTCCTTCGCTGTGAGATCGGTGATGGGGGTGCCATTGTCATTGCTGCCGTAGGTGATCACGGGCCAGCCGTAGTTGTGGCCGGGTTTGATCAGGTTCAGTTCGTCGCCGCCGTGAGGGCCGTGTTCGGTCGCCCAGATTTCACCCGTGACCGGATGTTGCGCGATGCCTTGTGGGTTTCGATTGCCGTAAGTCCAGACGGATTTGACCGCACCGGGCTGATTC
The DNA here is from genome assembly GCA_039928635.1 of Opitutaceae bacterium. Taxonomy (GTDB): domain Bacteria; phylum Verrucomicrobiota; class Verrucomicrobiia; order Opitutales; family Opitutaceae; genus DATAKE01. Next base: position 2,984 of record JBDSSU010000537.1, read on the forward strand.
ACAAACGGGTTATCGGCGGGAACGCGGCCGTCGTCGTGAACGCGGTGAATTTTTCCGTAGGGGCTCGCGAGGTTTTGAGCCTCCGCCATGCGGCCGCGATCGCCGATGGAGAAATAGAGATAACCGGCGCGATCAAAGAGGAAACGCGAACCGTAGTGGGTGTTGCTCACCCAGACAAATTCGGGAGCGGCCTTAAAGATATCCTGTTGGTCGATAAATTTTCCGTCGCGAATGCGTCCGCGGATGACCCGCGTGGCGGATGCCACCTGGTTGGAATTGGTCGTCTCGGGTGGAATCGGACCCGCTTCGCTGAACGCAATATAGACCCAGCCGTTTTGGGCGTAGTTCGGATGGACCGCCACGTCGAACAAGCCGCCGTCCTGCTGGACCCAGGGCGTCGGCAAGCCCGTGATGGTTTCGACGACGCCAAGCTTCGGGTCGACGATCTTGAGATCGGCTTCGTCCTTGATAGGCCAAGCCCTCGGAGTCGGAGGCGTGCGGCGGCCGCGTTCGCTGACGAGGAGGCGTCCATCCGGTAGAAATGCGATGCCCCACGGGGTACGGACATCCTTGGTGATCACTTCAATTTTGAACGTCTGCAGTTCGCTCTTG
>JBDSSU010000538.1:0-3098 GCA_039928635.1 Opitutaceae bacterium
CGCTGGACGACGCGCAGGAGCAGGTCCTCGCCTACGTGAAGGGGCACTGCGTCGACGGCAGCCGCCCTCCGCTGGCGGGCAACACAGTGGCCACGGACCGCACGTTCCTCGCCCGGGACATGCCCGATCTCGAGCAGTTCCTGCATTACCGGATCGTCGACGTCTCCTCGATCAAGGAGCTCTCGCGCCAGCCGGTTCGCTTCGGGAACCCCGCGGCCAAAAGTCCGGGATGATTTCGCGGGCACGGAACGGTTTTCCGATCGTGGGGATCGGGGGATCGGCCGGTGGGCTGGAGGCTTTTTTGGAATTGCTGAAATATCTGCCGGCCGACACCGGCCTGGCGTTCGTTTTTGTGCAGCACCTCGATCCGCTCCATGAAAGCGCGCTCACTGCGCTGCTGGCGCGGGGCACGTCGATGCCGGTTTGCGAGGCGAGGGATGGTCTTCGCGTCGAGCCCAACCGCGTCTACGTCATCCCGCCGGGCGTTCAATTACGCCTCGCCGAAGGCCGGCTGAAGGTCAGCCCGCGGCGCCGCGATGGACGGGCGGCGCATTCCGTCGACTTCTTTTTCGAGTCGCTGGCCGCCGACCAGCAGGAACGGGCGATCGGGGTGGTGCTCTCCGGCACGGCGATGGACGGCACTCTCGGACTTGAGGCGATCCGGGCGGGCGGGGGGGTGACCTTTGCCCAGGATGCCTCGGCCAAATACGACGGGATGCCGCGCAGCGCGATCGCCGCGGGCTGCGTCGATCTGGTGATGTCGCCTCGGCAGATCGCGGCGGAGCTCATCCGGATCGCGCAGCATCCCTCTCTCGCCGTTCAGCCACGCGCGAGCGCCGCGGAAAAACCGAAAGCCAAGTCCGCTTCCCTGCGTTCGCTGGCAACCGAGGAAGATACCGAGGACGGGTTCAAAAAGATCCTCCGGTTGCTCCGCAATCACTGCGACGTCGATTTTTCCCTCTACAAAGCCACCACGATCCGGCGGCGCATCACGCGCCGGCTGGTCTTGAACAAGCAGACCACGCTGGCCGGCTATGCGACCTTTCTGCGGGGCAACGAAAAGGAACTCGCGGCCCTTTACTCCGACGTGCTGATCAACGTCACGAGTTTCTTCCGCAACGCCGACGCCTTCGACGCTCTTAGGCGAAAGGTTTTCCCGAAACTGCTCGCCCAACGGAGCCGCCATGAGCCCGTGCGCATCTGGGTGCTCGGATGTTCGACGGGCCAGGAAGCTTACTCCATCGCCATGGTCTTCGCCGAGGCCGTCGCACGGGAAGACCGGAAACCGCAGCTCCAGATTTTTGCCACCGATCTGAATGAAGAGGTGCTCCGGAAGGGGCGGGCCGGACTTTATCCGAAATCGCTCGTCCAGGAAATTTCCCCGGAGCGGCTGCGGCGCTTCTTCGTGGAAGAGGAAGGCGGTTACCGGATCGACAAGACGCTGCGCGACCAGGTGGTCTTCGCCCGGCAAAACGTGATGACGGACCCGCCGTTCTCCCGGATGGATCTCATCACCTGCCGCAACCTGCTGATTTACCTCGAGCCGGAGCTTCAGAAAAAAATCCTGCCGGCGTTTCACTACGCGCTGAAGCCGGGCGGATTTCTCTTCCTCGGCGCGAGCGAATCGATCGGTCAGTTCGCCGGGCTGTTCGCGCCGGCGGACAAAAAGGACAAGTTGTTTGTCAAGAAAGCGGCGCCGACCCCGCTTTTCCGGCTGCCGCTTCCTCCCGACCGCTCCGGCCGTCTGCTCCCCGCGCTGGCTCCGACCCCGCCTCGCCGGGACCTGGCGTTGTCCGAGGAACGACGCGGCGAATTCGATGCGCAACGCGAAGCCGACCGCATCACCATCGGGCAGTTCGGCCCGCCCGGCGTGCTGATCGACGCCGAGGGGAACGTCCTCCAGTTCCGCGGGGCCACCGGCGCCTTCCTCGAGCAACCCTCCGGCAAGGGCAGCCTCAACGTCCTCAAACTGGCCCGCGAGGGATTGATGCTCCCGTTGCGCGCCGCGCTCAACCAGGCCCGGCGGGGAAACAAGTCGGTTCGCCGGGAGGCCGTGCGACCGCGGGAAGCGGGCGGCAAAACCGCCGTGACCCTGCAGGTGATCCCGCTCCGCAAGCTCAAGGAGAAATGTTTCCTCGTGTTGTTTGCCGAGGCCGACCTCCCCGGCACCGGGCAACTGCGGGTGAAGTCCCCCCGGCTGGAACCCGTCCCGGAGAACCGACGCGCGATGGCGAATCGCCTCGCCGCGCTGGAGCGCGAGCTGGCGGAGACCCGTGACTACCTCCAATCGGTCCAGCAGCAAGGCGAAGCGTCGAGCGAGGAGCTGCAAGCCTCCAACGAGGAGGTGCAGAGCACCAATGAGGAATTGCAGAGCATGAACGAGGAGCTCGAGACCTCGAAGGAGGAATTGGAGTCCACGAACGAGGAGCTCACGACCATCAACGACGAGATGGTCAGCCGGAACAGCGAGTTGAGCCGGGCCAACGCGGACCTGGTTAATCTCCAGACGAGCCTCCAGACCGCGCTGCTCGTGCTGGGACGCGACCTCACCGTGCGCCGCTTCACGGCGCCGGCGGAGAAAATCTTCAACCTCGTTGCGACCGATCTCGGCCGCGGCTTCGGCGGATTGCGCCACAATCTCGATGCACCCCAGCTGGAGCGGCTGCTGGTCGAGGTGATCGATACCGTGACCGTCCGCGAACGGGAGGTGCAGGATACCGCGGGACGCTGGTATGCGCTGGTGGCCCGGCCTTATCTGACGTTGGAGAAACAGGTCGACGGGGTGGTGCTGATCCTGACCGACATCGACGCGCTCAAGCGCAGCGAGTGGGCGATCAAGGCGGCGCGCGACGAAGCGCAGGCGGCGGTGCGGACGATGCCCGTGCCTTATCTGATTTTGCGGGCGGACCGGCGGATCGATTCCGCCAGCGAACTTTTCTACCGCCACTTTCACGTCACGCGCGTCGACACGGAAGGGTGCCTGATCTACGAGCTGGGCGGGGGCGCCTGGGATTTCCCCGCGCTGCGCGAGCTGCTGGAAAAGATTCTCCCGGAGAAAGGCGTCCTCAACGGCTGCGAGATCACGCACGTCTTTCCGG
>JBDSSU010000539.1:0-8212 GCA_039928635.1 Opitutaceae bacterium
ACAAAGTCCTCAGCCAGATCAAGCGCGGGGACTATCTGCTGATGCAGTTCGGGCACAACGACGAGAAAGCGAGCTGGCCGCAGACCTATGTTGAGGCGTTCACGACCTACAAAGCATACCTGAAGGTATATATCGCCGAGGCGCGCCGCCGTGGGGCAACCCCGGTGATTATTTCGCCGATGCAGCGCCGGCAGTTCGACGACAACGGCAAGATTCGTAACAACCATGGCGACTATCCCGAGGCCGTGCGGCAGGTGGCGAAGGAGGAAGGGGTCGCCTTCATCGATTTGTCCGCGGTTAGTTTCACGTTCTACGAAGCGCTCGGTCCCACGAAGGCGCCGCTCGCGTTTAGTGGCTCAGGCGAACGGCGTGATGCGACGCATCACAACAATTATGGCGCGTACGAATTCGCCAAAGCCGTGGTTGAGGGAATCCGCGCCAACCAGTTGGATCTGGCGAAATACATCGCGGACGACTTCACCGGTTTCAATCCGGCGCATCCGGATTCACCGGACACGTGGACATTGCCGGCTAGTCCGGGCCGGGCCGCTCAAGCGCCCCGCGGGAATTGAAACCGGCGCGGATTTTCACCGTGGGTATTTCGCCCTGGCCGCTCTCCTCAATTGGCAACCCTCCCCTCTTGCTCATGAAAAACCTCTCCTCCCTCGCTGCTCGCGCGATCGTTTTTGCCGGCATCACACTCAACGGGTTTTCGGCCGCTCCGGCGACAACGCCGGCGCCGCTGCGTTTTGCGTTTGGCTCCGAACAAGCCAGAGCAGGCTTCACGCTGGTGAAGCCCGACATGACTTTCACGGTGCAACGCGGTTTCGGTTTCGAGGAGGGATCCACCGCGACGGCCGGCGCTCGCAGCGTCGTGAGCGACAAGCCGTTTTATTTTTCTGTGCGCGTTCCCGAGGAAGGGAACTACCGGGTGACCGTGACGCTGGGAGATGCTAAAAGTGAAAGCACCACGACGATCAAGGCAGAGCTGCGGCGGCTGATGGTGGAAAAAGTTCACACCGCTCCGGGAAAGTTTGAGACCGTCAGCTTCATCGTGAACACGCGCACGCCGAAGATCGCGGCCGTGGGCGACATCAAGGCCGGAGACGTGAGGCTGAAAGCCCCACGGGAAACGACGCAGGAAGCGTGGGGCTGGGACGACGCCATCACGCTCGAGTTCAACAATGCCCATGCGGCGGTCAGTGCGATCGAGATCGCGAAGGTGGAATTGCCGACGCTCTTTTTGATCGGTGATTCGACGGTGTGCGATCAGTCGCGCGAACCGTTCAACAGCTGGGGACAGATGTTGACGCGCTTCATCAAGACCGACCTCGCGGTGGCGAATCACGGCGAGTCCGGCGAAACCTATCGCGATTCGATCGGCCGGCGCCGGCTGGACAAAATGTTGAGCGTGATGAAACCGGGCGACTTCATGCTGATGCAGTTCGGCCATAACGATCAGAAGCAAATCGCCTCCGGCACAGGAGGGCCGTTCACGACTTACAAGGAAGAGATCAAGAAACACGTCGACGCGGTGCGCGCGCACGGCGGGACACCCATTATTGTTTCGCCGATGGAGCGACGCGGGTTCGACGACAAAGGCAAAGTGAAACCCTCGCTCGCCGACTACGCTGTGGCGTCGCACCAAGCAGCGCAGGAGCTGGGAGTCGCTTTTATTGATCTGAATGCGATGAGCATTCCTTTCTACGAGTCGCTCGAAGCACACGGGGCGGAGTATTCCCGGAAAGCCTTCGCGGGGCAGGACAACACGCACCACAACAACTACGGCAGCTACGAGCTCGCCAAGTGCATCGTCCAATCGATTCGCGCGCAGAAACTGCCGCTCGCGAAATTCATCGTGGACGATTTCAAAGGCTTCGATCCGGCCCATCCCGATCCCGTCGATTCGTTTTCAATTCCCGCGAGCGCGCTCGTCACGAATCAGCGTCCGCTCGGAGATGAAGCTGCCGCCGCGCCGGCCGCCAAATGAAGACGTTTCGCTGGTCCTCCTGGTTGATGCTTTTGCTGGGGATATCGTTTACCTCCGCCCACGCGGTTCAGCCGGCGGTGGGTTATCTCTTCACCTATTTCACGAAGAATGGGGAGGACGGTCTTCACCTTGCCTGGAGCGCTGACGGCTATCGGTGGGAGAAGCTGAACAATGGCGGAAGCTACCTCGCGCCGAAGGTCGGCCAATCGAAGCTCATGCGTGATCCCTGCGTGGTGCGAGGACCAGACGGCACGTACCACCTGGTTTGGACCTCAGGTTGGAACGAAAACAACATCGGCTATGCGTCCACGAAGGATTTCCTGACGTGGACCGAGCAGAAAGAAATTCCGGTGATGGCGCACGAGCCCAACGTGAGGAATTCCTGGGCTCCCGAGATTCACTACGACGAAGAGCGGCAGGAGTTCATCCTGTTCTGGGCAGCGACGATTCCGGGAAAATTCCTCGAAACCGCGGGTGCGTCGGAGAGCGATTACAACCACCGGATGTATTTCACGACGACCAAGGACTTCGTCGCATTCACGCCCACGAAACTTTTCTACGATCCGAAGTTCAGCGTCATCGACGCGACTTTTCTGAAAACCGACCGCGGCAATTTCCTTATCGTGAAGGACGAGACCGTAAATCCTCCGAAGAAGTATTTGCAGATCGCGCGAGCTCCCGATCTGCAAGGTCCGTTCGAAGCCCTCGCCCAGCCGTTCACGCCGCAGGGGGTGTGGGTCGAGGGACCAACGGCGACGAAAGTCGGCGACGACTACATCGTCTATTATGACGCCTACATCACGAAGCACTACGGCGCGCTGCGGTCCCGCGATTTGAAGACATGGGAGGACGTGACCTCCAAGATGAGTTTCCCCGATGAAGGCACGCCCGTACGCATGCGACACGGCACCGTGATCGCGGTGACCCCGGACGTGATCAGCGTGTTGCTCAAAGCAGCGGCGCGCTAAGCTCTCGACACAGGCGCTCCGCTGCTGACGCGGTTCAAATTCAACTGCGGAATATAGGATGACTCGGGCGCGAGTTCGTGTCTGACGACCGGAATTTCCCACAAAAAAGCTGCCGCCCGGCGAGGGAACGACAGCCGATCTAAATTGAGCGAGTTGGCAGAGGTTTCTTAGACGCCCTTCAAGCGGCCGGAAGAATCGCCAATGCGATCAAGCCCTTTGACTCCCATGCGATCGTTGAGGCTGAGGAACAGATTCGACATCGGCTGCGAGTCGAATTTTGCGAAGCGCCCGGGAGTAAGCGTGCCGCCGCCGGCGCCAGCGAGAATCACCGGCAGGTTGTCGTGAGTGTGCCGGTTGCCATCAGCATTGCCTGATCCGTACACGATCATCGAATTGTGGAGTACAGAATTTCCATCCACGTCTTTCGTCTGATCGAGTTTCGTGAGGAAACGCGAGAAGTGCTTCATGTAATGAAGATCGATCTCGCCGATTTTTCCGACGAGTTCGGGACTGTTGCGATGGTGCGAGCAGTAGTGATGGCCTTCCGGAATGCCGATTTCCGAGAAGGAACGGTTGCTGCCGTCGTTGGCGAGCAGGAGCGTCGCGACCCGGGTGGAGTCCGTCTGGAACGCCATCGCGAGCAGGTCGAACATGATATCCATGTGTTCGCCAAAGCTCTCCGGAATCCCACTCGGCGCTTCGGCACCCGGCACCGGAAGCTTGCCAAAGCTCTCGGCGCGTTGGATGCGCTGTTCGATGGTGCGCACACCGGTGAGGTATTCGTCGAGTTTGTCGCGGTCTTTCGCTCCGAGCTGACGCTGGAGGGAACGCGTATCATCGAGCACGAGGTCGAGCAGCGATTTCTGCGTGGCTTGGCGCTGTTCGAAGTTTTTCTGACGCTCGCCGGGGGCGCCGGCACCGAAGAGGCGTTCGAATACGAGACGCGGATTCGGCTCAGGCGACATCGGCGTGGCGGCAGAGCGCCACGATAGATTATACTGATAGGCGCACGAGTAGCCGCTGTCGCAGCTGCCGGATTTGCGCACGCTGTCGCAGGAGAGTTCGAGTGAAGCGAACCGGGTGGCGTGTCCGACCTGTTCCGCCGCGAGTTGGTCGACCGAAACGCCCACTTGGATGTCGACGCTATCGGTTTTGCGGGCGCGGGCTCCGGTGAGAAACGTGGCGTTAGCCCGGGCGTGGTCGCCCGCACCGTCATTGCCAGGGGCCGCATTCTTGTGGTCGAGACCGCCGATTACCTGGAACTGGTTCTTCAGACCGGCGAGAGGCTGCATCGTGCGGGCAAGTTCGAAGGCGGAGCCTTCACCCGTGGGCCACCAGTACTCCTGGTGAACGCCGTTCGGCACGTAGACGTAAGCCATGCGGAGCGGGGCGCCAGTACTGGTCGTGGCGGGTCCAACGGGTGAAGTTGCCGCGCGAAGGACGGGACCCACCGAATTTTCAAAAATGGGGAGCGCCATGCAAACGCCCAATCCGCGCAGGAACTGGCGGCGGCTCACAGAAAGTTCACGTTGGCGGCGGGCGGTTTGGAAGTCGGCGGTAGGGCGGTTTTTCATGGGACGAGGTAAGCGATGACGATGATGAGAATGTTTTTAGTGAACGGTAACTTGTGCGACGGCCGACGCCGGAGCTTCCGACGCGTCGGCAGTGGCACCGGGGCCGACGCGGAGATTACGCTGTTTTTGGAAAGGAACGGAGTTGATCACGCCATCGAGCAGGGTCGAGAACTTGCCGCCGTCTTGTTCCAAACGTGCGACGATCTGGTCGACTGTGTGGATATCGTAGTAGTCGAGGCTGCGGCCGAGTGCGTAGATCAACATCTTTTCTGTGATGCACCGGTAGTAATCCAAGTGACGCTCGTGGGTCAGCACCTTCTTGAGTTCGCTGATGTTCGCGAAGGGTTCGCCCGTCGCCAGCTTACCGGCGGGATCGATCGGCTGTTTGGCGTCGAGGTCCCGCCAGTTACCCATCGCGTTGAAATTCTCCAAAGCGAAACCGAGCGGGTCCATTCGCGCATGGCACGAGGCACAGAGCGCGTTTTCCCGGTGGGCGGCGAGCGCTTCACGCAAGGTCAGCTCGCGGCCGTCCGTTGCCTTTTGTGATTCTTCGAGCGCAGGAATATCGGGCGGAGGAGGAGGCGGAGGGGTGCCGAGAAAATTCTCCAACACGAACAAACCACGTTTCACCGGCGAAGTGCGCGTAGGGTTCGAGGTAACCGCCAGGATCGTGCCTTGGGTGAGCATGCCTCCCCGGGGGCTGTCCGGAGGGAGCATCACCTTCCGGATCTCCTCTCCCGTGACGCCGGTGACTCCGTAATGGGTGGCGAGCCGGGCGTTAAGGAACGCGTAGTCGCTATCGATGAATTCGAGGAGGCTGCGGTCTTCGCGCAGCACGTGCTCGAAAAACATCTCGGTTTCGCTGCGCATCATTCGGCGAAGGGCGGCGTTCAGGTCTTGGGGAGTCGAGGTGTTGCCGCGGAGGTTCCCCTGGCCGAGCACGGCGCGGGCGTTGATCGGAACGGTTTCGATATCACGGGCCTGCAGCCACTGGCCCGGAAAGTTCCTCACGAAGGCCTGCGATTTCGAGTCCTTCAGCATTCGCGCAAACTGCTGGGAAAGTTGTTTCCGCAGCTCTCCGCGTTCAGCGAGGCGGAACAGCTCTTCATCCGGCATGCTCGACCACACAAAATAAGAGAGACGCGACGCCAGTGCGTATTCATCCACGGCGGCAAAAGCCATTTTAGCTTCGGCAGCGGCCGGCTCTTCGACTCGGAACAGGAAACGCGGCGATGCGAGCACCCCCATGAAGGCGCGCGCAATGCCGTCCTCGAATTTCTTGTTGGGCTGGGTGTAAACCCCGCGGGCAACCGCAACGAGTTGGGTTACCTTGGCGTCGTCCACCGGACGGCGGAACGCCTTGGTCGCGAAGTCACGAATCACCTTGTCCGCAAACGCGTCCAAGGCCTTCGGATCGCTGGGCGCATCCTCCGCGAAGAAGCGGCGGTAATTCTCCGGCGGCACCCATTGCTTTGGATCCATCGGTCCGGACAATTCGGCCGACGTAATTCTCAGGTCGGTTGAGCGTGAGACCGGACGAGGCGCAGCGCCTCCGCGACCAGCGGCTCCGCGACGGCCGGCCGGAGCGGGAACGGCCGTATTAGCCGGGGCGGGCGCCGCTCCGGCGACCACGACTGCTTCCGCCGCCGCTACCGCCGGAGCGGTCGGAAGCGCGACTTCCACGGGGCGTTGCGGCGCGATCGGATTTGGCTCTTCCGGGTTAAGAGGCTCGACCTCGAAGCTCAGCAAGTGAGATCCCTCACTCCAAGTCTGTTCGCTGTCGAAACGGATGGTTTTACCGCCCCAGACCACCTCCTGCCGCTGCTTCTCGATCCCGTCGACGTAAACGATCGCGTTGGCCCGGCCGGTATCGAAGTCGAAAGTGCTGCGCACGGACGCCTCGAACGAAAGTTTATAGGTTCCCGCCTGGGTGATGTTGAACGTGTAGGAACTCTTTCCGCCTCGGCGGACGTTCAAGTCGAGTCGCGCCGCTTGCCGCTGTTCAGTCGGGACGTCAGTTGCTGCTGCTGGCTCTGCGGCTTTTTCCGCACCGTCGACGACACGCACGGGGCGTTCCTCGCGTTTGAAATCGCGGGCCGCAATCACCCGCTTGATTGGAACTCGCGAGATCCGTGGCACCGCTTTGTCGACAATCTCCTCGGCGGCCTGGAGATATTTCTCAAGGAGCAGAGGGGAAACCGTCAGCACCTCGCCGAGATTATCGAAACCGTGGCCGGTATCGTCGGGCGGAAATTCCACGTCGCTGGCAAAGTCGACCCCCATCAGGTCTCGGATCGTGTTGCGGTATTCGGCGCGATTCAGCCGGCGGACGGTGACCCGCCCCGGATCTGGATTCGCCGGATCAATGCCGAACGCGTCAAACTTGATCCAGTTTTCAAGCTTCTTAACTTCTTCTGCGGTAGGCCGTGCCGCGGGGTCGGTGTCATCTGGCGGGGGCATGAGTCCGGCCCGAACGTTCTTCAACGCGGTCAGCCACAAGCTGGGGTTCGCAAACACATCCTTGTCGGAAGCAAACGTATCGAACGAGACCTTGCCCTTTTTCGCCCCATCGCCGTGGCAATCGTAGCAGTAGTTCTGCAGGAGCGGCTCAATCTCGCGATGGAACGTGGCGGATGCGCTCGGACTCTCCGCCCTGCCTGACAAAAGCCCCAGCGTCAGAAAGCTGCAGGTGACGGTGGAAAGACGACGGAACGGGATTGGATAAGAGGCCATGAGCAACCGGGTAAGACGAAGAAAACGGGGGAACGTAACGACAGACAGGCGAAGTTTGAGGGGTTCCGGGAGGAAACTCAAATCGCTGCCCGACAAAAGTCGATTATCAGTGGCCAGTCCGAGGGCATGAATATTTCCGCAGCGCAATGCGCGGGCATCCGACCGAGATCCGACAGGAGTTCTTCGAACCTGGCCGTGAGCGATAGAGATCAGGAAAGAGGTCGCCCGTGCGTCCGTGCATTTTCCCAGCAGGGGGTGACTGAGCGTCTCGCGGAACGTGCTGGCAGAACGGAGAACTTGCGGCCGAGGAGGCATTGGCGCTAGCTGCCGACGCGTGCGCGACTTTTGCCCGCATCCCCCATGAACCGCTTGAGTTTGGTTTCTGTCTTCCTGTTGCCGCTGGCGCTCAGCGGCGCCGAAAAGCCCGCCGCGCCCCGCCCCTTTTCGGGACTGCCCCAGACCGGTGAATTTGTTTTCTCGATTCTTCCGAAATCGCTCCAAAAGAGTCCCACGCTGGAGATGACGGTGAATACTGAGTTCACCCCCTATGGACGCCTGTTGCGACCTGCCTCGCCGGCCCAACCGGTTTACTACGTGTCACAGTCCGCTGGCTTGAAAAAATTCGGCGCGCCAGTCGGCGGTGAGCGCACGCCATCGCCGGCTGAACTGGAGCGCGCGATGAACAAGGCGCTCGCGCTGAATGGCTACCTCCCCGTGGATGACCCAACGAAGCGCGCCTCGCTGGTGGTGATTTATTATTGGGGATCTCACAACGCCGAGGACGCGGAGACTCGCGCAGCGTTTCCCGCGCTCGCCGCGAAAAATCAGCTTGAGCGCGCCGTGTTGGTGGGAGGAAAAAAATACGCCGCTGAAATGGCCAATATCTTGGAATGGGGCGAAGGAGTGGCCGATCGGACCCAAGAGCGGGACTTTCTCCGGGATCAAAC
>JBDSSU010000540.1:0-5954 GCA_039928635.1 Opitutaceae bacterium
TCCCCGGCCCCGCGCGCAACATCATGGGCGAGCACAAAACAATTCCCCTGACGCGCATCCACCTCGAGGAGGACGTCGGCAAGCTCAACCACGGTGCGAACGACTCGCTCATCGACTATAACCGCGCCGGGACGCCCCTGATGGAGATCGTCTCCGATCCCGCGATGCATACCGCGGAGGAAGCGTTCGCCTATCTCACGTCAATTCGCGCCACGATGATCTACGGCGGCATTTCCGACTGTGACATGGAGAAGGGCCAGCTCCGCTGCGACGCCAACATCTCGATCCGTCCCGTCGGCGCGACGCATCTCGGCACGAAGGTCGAACTGAAAAATCTGAACTCGATCTCCTTCGTGCGCGACGGCATCGCTCACGAAATCAAACGCCAGATCGCCGTCGTGGAAAGCGGTGGGACCCTGATCCAGGAAACGCGCGACTACGACGGCCAGGCCGGCACCTCCCAGTCGCTCCGCTCGAAGGAAATGGCGCACGACTATCGCTATTTTCCCGATCCCGATCTCATGCCGGTGAAAGTGGATGAGGCCTGGAAACAAAAACTTCGCGCCGAATGCCCCGAGCTGCCCTTCGACAAGCAGCGCCGCTTCCTTGAGCAGTACCAGATCCCCTACACGATCACTTCGGTGCTGGTTTGGGACCGAGCGCTGGCCGACTTCTTTGAAGAAGCGGCGAATTCGGACATGGGCGGGACGCCCATGCCACGTAGCACGGACGTCCCGCCCGTGTCTCAGATTTCCAGTCGGCCCCAGGCGATCGCGAACTGGATCGTAAACGACCTGCTCCGCGAAGTGGGCAACGCGAAGATTTCGCTTCTCGCCGCAAAAGTCCGCCCAGCCCACATCGCCGCGCTCGTAACGCTCATCGAAAGCGGCGCAGTCCTCACCAACGCGGCAAAAGAAATCTTCACCGAGATGTTCGCGACCGGCGACAAGCCCGAAGCCATCGCCGAACGCCGCGGCCTCAAAGCCACGCCCACCGACGCCGGTGAACTCGAGCCATGGTGCCGCGACGCGATTGCGGGAAATGCCAAAGCCCTCGCCGAATTCAAAGCCGGTAAGGAAAGCGCGATCAACGCCTTCAAGGGTCCCGTGATGAAAGCCGCCAAAGGCAAAGCAAACCCGAAGCTGGTGGACGAGACACTGAGGAAGATCCTCGCGGAGTAATCGTAAACTCCTCTGCTGCCGGGAAAAGGCTCGCCAGCTCACTCCTTCCAGCTGTGCTTGGCCGAGATGCGTCCCCTCGCACCGCGCCCTAGTTTAGTCGCGATTCCAGCGCCGACACCCACGCGCTCCAGCGTCCACCTTGGAGTCAGCGTGCTTGGCGGTCTGTCACCGCGGCGACCCTTTTCCCCGCACCGCTTCACCTGGCGCAGGATCCGTTGATCGGTGGACTAGCCCGATCGCTATCCACCATGGAAATCTTTTGTCCGGAATGCTTGGGGGCGCTGGTGATCACCGAGGGTGACCGCGCTCGCTGCACCGTCCATGGCGGATTCTACCGCGTCCTTTTTCGTCGCATAACCCCCTCTGCCACGAACAGCCCGATTCCTCTCGAATCGGTCACGGCGACGACAACCCACGCGGGCTCGGCGATGCCACCCCCACTCCCGATTATTCCTCCACTACCGGAAACGGCAGCTCGGTCGGCGGCGGTGTATTGCGCGCGACACCCGTCAACGACTGCGACGGCGCGTTGCGACTCCTGCGGGACGTTGATGTGCGCGAATTGTAATCTCATCCTCGATGGAAACACGCACGTTTGCCCGGCGTGTGCGGCAGCTTGGAGTGAGGCGCCAAACGCCAAGCGTCCCGCGAGCGTTATCTGGTCACTCGCCTTCGCCGGTTGGTGCACGGTCGGTTTGGTCGCCCTTCTGGTCGCGGCGAGTATGACCAAATTGGACATCGAGCAGGGAGGAAAACTGGTCCGTGGGCTCTGCACTTTCGGAATCATCGTTCCCGCCATCGCGGGCTTTGCGCTGGGTCTGAACGCGATCAAACGCCGGGAGAAAACTTCCGCCCTCGCCTGGGTCGCAACCCTCTGGAACGGGATTCTCCTCCTGATACTGCTGCTGGCGCTCGTAATGGGGTTCTCGATGCAAGCCCGATGAGCAATCCGATCATCACGACGGGGGGAATGCTCTCCAGCCATTATCTCGAGGTGACCTTCATGGGCGTTCGCTACAGCGGCGCGCAGGCATCGGGTACGGCGGTCAAGCGGTGCAATTTCGAAAAAATCACCGGTGTGCTGCTTTCGCCCGCACACGAACTGTCCTTCCAAATCGGCAAAGAAATCTTTCGGATCCCGACCAAGCCCGACGACCCCAAGCATCAGGCAGCGATCGCCGCGCTCATTGCCGGCCTCCAGCGGAGCGTCGCGTGACTCCGCCGCGAGCGCCAGGAACTCATCGCACGACCCGCGGGTGCGAGGGGGCTACATTTCGCCGATGCGCTTCGCGCGCTTTCCTGTGAGGACCGCGCCCGCGACGCTGATGTAGGGCAACTCGACGTTGTTTCTCGCCGCTCGTAGCAACAGCCCGCCGCGACTCATGTCACCGCGGCCGACGAAATCGCTCGGAAACATCAGCCGCTCGCCGAAGCACTCGAGGAGCACATCGCGATATTTCGCAGTCGCGATGCTCCCAAGGAGCACGACCTTACGATCCTTCCCCAATTTTCGCGCCAAGGCCCTGGCGTCACGCCGCAGCGGTTCGTAATAACGCGGGTCGTCGCTGTTGATGTCCACTTCACCGAACGCCCGCAGACCTTCCGGCGTGAGCCGAAGCGAAGGGTCAACCAGCCCCGCATTCGTCGTGATCACGCGTACGACCTCGCCGTCATCCGGTTTCGCGAAATGGCGCGCATAGGTGATCTTCCCGCGAAAGTAGAGTCCGCTCGCAAACGCGAAGACCACACCAAGCGGCAACCCCTCGCGTTGGAACTGCACCGCGAGGGGGAGGCTGGACGCCGGTTTCAGGAGCGACCCCGCTCGTACGCCGCTGACCTTGGCCGGAGAAAGGAGAAAGATTTTCCGCACGCAGACATCGACCATGCCCGGGTCCCGGGGTTCTCGCCAGCTCCCAGCACTGCCGGGCGAACTCCGGGGATGGCGCGACGGCGTGAGCGCGCGCTTCAGAGAGCGGCTCCATGACAAATCCCTGACAAATCCGTGACGCGGCGGTGACAACCAGAATCGCGTTTCGTGGTTTACTCACGACGTCCCCAACGGATCCATCATGACACATCGCCATCGTCTCTCCCTCCTCGCGGCTGCACTTTTCGGTGCGGTTTCGCTTTCTGCTTCAGTGCTCCGCGCCAGTTCCGCGAGCGAGCCGGTACGCCTCCGGATCGAACTCGACCGATCAGTGCTGCGCGCCGGTTCCACCCAGAAGGCCATTGTCAAAGTCGCGTTCGATTGCCTGCCGCCGCCGCGCAGTGGTCGCCGGCCACCCGTCAATCTCGCTTTGGTCATCGACCGCTCCGGTTCAATGGGCGGCGACAAAATCGTCAACGCTCGCGAAGCGGCGCTGGAAGCCGTCCGGCGACTCGCTCCGGACGACATCGTTTCGCTCATCGCGTACGACACCCGTGCTGAGACGCTCGTGCATGCGCAACGCGTCGGCGACGGTCGCCGGCTCGAAGATGCCATCCGTCGGATCGAAATCGCGGGCAGCACCGCGCTCCACGAAGGCGTCACCCGCGCGGCCGAGGAAGTCCGCCGCCATCTCGAAGATGAGCGTTACGTGAATCGCATCATCCTGCTGTCCGACGGACTCGCGAACGTCGGCCCGAGTTCCCCTGAAGCGCTCGCACGACTCGGGAGCTCATTGGTGCGCGAGGGGATTTCGGTTACGACGATCGGTCTCGGCCTTGGCTTCAACGAGGACCTGATGACCCGGCTCGCCCAGTGCAGCGATGGCAACACCTACTTCGTCGAAAACAGCGCCGATCTCTCGCGGATTTTCGCGGCTGAACTTGGCGACGTGCTCAACGTCGTCGCTCGCCGCGTGGCGGTTGACATCAGTTTTCCCAAAGGCGTGCGCCCGCTGGGTTTCGTGGGACGCGAAGGAACGATCAGCGGACAAAAAGCCGCGCTCAGCTTCAACCAGCTCTACGGCGGGCAGGAAAAATTTGCGCTCGTAGAAGTCGAGATCGCCGCAAATTCCGCGGGAGCCGAACGCGAAATCGCCACTGCCACCCTCAGCTACGAGGACGCCGTCACGCAGCGGAAAGCGAATCTGGGGGCGAAGACCGCGGTGCGGTTCAGCGAGAGTGAGAGGGAGGTCATCGCTTCGGCAAATCACCGGGTTCAAGCCGACTACGCGGTCAACGTGACCGCCATGGCCAAGGACGCTGCCGTGGGTTTAGTTGATGCGAGCCGTCGCGATGAAGCCGCGCGCCAGATGCGGGCGCGCAATTTGGAACTCAAGAATCTCGCCGACACCTACCAAAACAAGGCGGTGCAGGACCTCGTGACGACAAATGCGCAGGAAGCGGACCGTCTTGAGCAACACGGACTCAGCAACTCCGCCCGGAAATCATACCGCGCCGAAAACATGCAAACCACCAACCAACAAGCCGTGCCCTCCAGCCGCTGAACCCGCCATGAACATTCCTCCCCTCACTCGCGCTTGGTTCTCCGCGCTGGCGTTTGCCACCTGCGCGTTCCCCAATGCCGAAGCCGAGCCTTTCACCGTGCACGAATGGGGCACGTTCACGACCGTCAGCGGCTCAGATGGAATCCTCCTCGCCGGGTTGGAGCGCGAAGAGGAATCGCTCCCGCCGTTCGTTCTCAGTCACGCGGGCTTCGCACCCGCCGACAAAGGTTGGAATCGGCCCGTCGCGAACGTGACGGTGAAAATGGAGACTCCGGTGATTTACTTTTACTCGGCGACACCGCGAGCGGTGAAAGTGGAGGTGCAGTTTAGCGGTGGCTCCATCAGCCAGTGGTATCCGGAGCGGACCGGTGGGGAGGTACTTCCGCCCGCCCCGAAAACCGTTGAGAGTGGAGGTCTCGTTGCGACTTCGGTCCCCAAGTTGCCACCGATTGATTTCGCGCGCGGCTATCGCGGAGCCGCCTCGTGGAGCGTTGATGTCCTGGCGCGGGACGATACCGCGAAAATTTCGGCCCGTCGCGATTGGGAAACACCGCAGTGGCCGCGGGCCCGCGTGGCCGGGGCGAACAAGCTGCGCGGATCAAAGGGCGAGGTGGAGGGGTTTGTTTTTTATCGCGGCCTCGGAAACTTCAACCTGCCAATCACCCTCACGTGTGAAGGGGGACCTCTCGCCTTGCGGAACAACGCCGCTGATCCGATTCCATTCCTGTTCGTCTACGAAAAGAGTGCGGCTTTCCCCCAGGGCGTTGTCTGGTGGAGCGGTCCGCTAAATGGGCACGCGCTCCAAACCGTGCCGCTGCTAAAAAGCTTCGGAGAGATCCCGGCGAAGCCGGTGTTGAAGAAGACGTTCCCCGAGGCTTTACAGCGGGCGGGGCTCACGGCTGAGGAAGCCAAGGCCATGCTGGCGACGTGGCGCGAGAGTTACTTCGAACGCGATGGCCTGCGGGTTTTCTGGATCGTGCCGCGCGCGTTCACGGACCGGGTGCTGCCGATTTCGATTTCACCCCAGCCCGATCAACTCGAGCGCGTCCTCGTGGGACGCAGCGAAGTACTCACCCCCGCGTTTGAGAACGCTTTGTTGCGCGACTTCGAACTCAGCGACGGGGAACGTTGGACCAACGATCGCTATTTCCACGCTTACCGCGCGCGCGTGGCGAGTTTGCGTGCGAACACCGCCCGTCCTTGAACACGCGAACCCGCCCCCAAATTCCCGCGCAATTGGGTCATGATGAATCTCGAAGTTCATTCGCAATGGGTCCGATACCCCGGAGCTTGCTCCGGCTTGGTTGCAAAAGGGTCCGGGGAGCGCGCGCGTCTCGCGTGC
>JBDSSU010000541.1:0-6499 GCA_039928635.1 Opitutaceae bacterium
CGCGGCCCGCAGCGGCGAAAGCCCGCGCTCGATGTGGCGGGAAATGTTTTCGAGGACCACGATGGCGTCGTCGACCACAAGGCCGGCCGCGACGATCAGCGCCATGAGCGAAAGATTGTTCAGCGAAAAGCCATAGACGTACATGATCGCGAACGTGCCGACCAAGGACACCGGGATGGCGAGACTCGGAATCAGCGCCGCGCGCGCGCTTCCAAGAAATAACAACACGACGAGCATCACCAGACCGGCGGAGAGGAGCAGCGTGAAGCGCGCTTCGCGCAGGGTGGCTCGAATTCCGGGAGAGCGATCCATCACCAGCGAAAGATCCGCATCGGCGGGCAGCAGCGCGCGAAGGCCCGGCAGCTGCGCTTTGATCGCATCGATGGTAGCGATGATGTTCGCGCCGGGCTGGCGGCGGATCATCAGCAGCACCGCCGGGCGGTTGTTGTGGAAGCCGTTCGCGTACCGGTTTTCCACCGAGTTGGTCACCGTCGCGACGTCGCTCAGGCGAACCGCCGCACCGTTTCGATAACGGATGATCAGCGGCAGATACTGCTCGGCTCGCCTCAGCTGGTCGCTGATCTGCACCTGCCAGTGGCGTTCGTCGTGCTCGATCATGCCGCGCGGCCGCAACGAATTCGTCCCGGAAATCGCGCGGCGAACCTCGTCCAGCGAGATGCCGTTGTGCGCGAGAGCATTGGGATTCAGCTGCACGCGCACGGCCGGCAGCGAGCTGCCCTCGACCGTGACTTCACCGACTCCGTTAACTTGGGAGAGTTTCTGCGCGAGGATGGTCGCCGCGAGATCGTAGAGGCTGCTCGGGGAAAGATTCGGCGAACTCAACGCCAGTCCCATGATGGGAGCCTGCGAAGGATTCACTTTCCGATAACTCGGATTGCGCGGCATTCCAGAGGGCAACTGGCTCCGCGCGGCGTTGATCGCGGCCTGCACGTCGCGGGCGGCGGCATCGATGTCGCGCTTGAAGTCGAACTGCAGCGTGATGCTCGCCGAGCCTTGCGAACTGCCCGAGGAGATCGCGGTAATTCCGGCGATGCTGCCGAGGGCGCGCTCCAACGGGGTCGCGACGCTTGCCGCCATCGTCTCAGGGCTCGCGCCGGGGAGGGAGGCTGAGACCTGGATCGTCGGGAAATCCACCTGGGGCAAGGGCGCGACCGGCAGCAGCCGGTAAGCGAGCGTTCCGAGTAGAATGATCCCGATCGCAATCAGCGCGCTCGCGACGGGGCGACGGATAAAGGGACGCGAGAGATTCATCGACGGAGGGCGTGGGCCGGCACCGCGGTGGGCGCGGCGATTTCCACGGGTTCGCGCGAGGGTTTGGTCCCGTGAGCGAGTCGATCGAAGAAAAGGTAGACGACCGGTGTCGTGAACAGCGTCAGCACCTGGCTCACGAGGAGACCGCCGACCATGACGAGACCGAGCGGTTGCCGCAGTTCGGCGCCGGAACCGGTGGACAGCATGAGCGGGAGTGCGCCGAACAACGCGGCGAGCGTCGTCATGAGAATGGGACGGAAACGCAGCAGGGCGGCCTGACGAATCGCGTCCAGCGGAGTCATGCCCTGCCTGCGCTCCGCTTCGAGCGCGAAGTCGATCATCATGATCCCGTTTTTCTTCACCAAGCCGATCAGCAGAATGATTCCGATCACCGCGATCATGTCCAAAGGCCGGCCGGTGACCCACAGGGCAAGCAACGCGCCGACCGTCGCCGACGGCAGCGTTGAGAGGATCGTGATGGGGTGGACGCTGCTCTCGTAAAGGACGCCGAGCACGATGTACATCGTCACGACCGCCGCGAGAATCAGCAGGAGCGTGCTGGAGAGCGACGAGCGGAACGCGTGGGCCGCCCCTTGAAACCGCAGTTCGATCGCCGGCGGTAATGCGAGATCGATCGCCGCGCGCTCGATCGCGTCAACGGCTTCGCCCAGGGAGGCGCCCGCGCCGAGATTGAAGGAGATCGTCACCGAGGGGAATTGCCCCACGTGATTGATGAGGAGCGGTGCCCGCCGTTCAGTCACGTGGGCGATGCTCGACAACGGGATGGGCCCGCCGGTGCCAGCCGTGACGAAAACGCCTTCCAGCGCCGACGGCCCATCGATGAGCCGCGGATCGGCCTCGAGAATGACCCGGTACTGGCTCGCCTGCGTGAAGAGGGTGGAAATCTGTCGCTGGCCGAAAGCGCTATAAAGCGCGTCATCGATATCGGCGACGCTGATGCCAAGACGGCTGGCGGCATCGCGGTCGATCTCCAGGAACGCCTGCAGTCCTTCGTTCTGAAGATCGCTCGCGACATCACTCAATTTTTCAACGCCGTTGAGGTGGGAGACGAAACGCGGCACCCAGTCGTGCAGCAGTTTTTCGTCAGGACTGGTGAGCATGAACTGGAATTGGGTCCGGCTCACGCGGTCCTCGATCGTCAGCTCTTGCACCGGCTGCATGTAGAGGGTGATTCCGGACACGTCCTTCGCCCGCGCCCGCAGGCGCTCGATGATCTCATTCGCGGAATCACTGCGTTGCTCGTGAGACTTCAAATTAATCAGCATGCGCCCGCTGTTGAGCGTGGCATTCGTGCCATCAACGCCGATGAACGACGACAGACTGCGCACGGCGGGATCCTCGAGGATTTTCGCGCCGAGCGCCTGTTGACGCTCCGCCATGGCGGAAAATGAAATGGACTGGGGGGCTTCCGTGACCGCCTGAATGGCGGCGTTATCCTGCACCGGAAAAAATCCCTTCGGAACGGAAACGTAGAGCAAGCCGGTGAGCACGAGGGTCCCGATGGTTGCCAGCAGAGCCTTGCCCTGATGACGCAGCACGACGTCCAGCCACAGGCCGTAACGCGCGATGACGCGATCGAGAAATAATTTTTTCCCGGGCGCGTGCGGCTTCGGCGGCGGCAGCATGCGCGCGCACATCATCGGGGTCAGCGTGAGTGAAACGAGCAGCGAAATGAGAATCGAAACCGCGAGTGTGATCGCGAACTCGTGGAAGAGGCGACCGACGACGTCGCCCATGAAGAGCAGCGGAATCAGCACCGCGATGAGCGACAGGGTGAGCGACACGAGGGTGAAGCCGATCTGGGAAGCGCCCTTCAAGGCCGCCTCCATCGCGGAATCACCTTCTTCGCGGTAGCGCGCGATATTTTCCATCATCACGATCGCATCATCGACGACGAAACCCGTGGCGATGGTGAGCGCCATGAGCGTGAGAATGTTGAGCGAAAAGCCGGCGAGATACATCACGCCAAACGTGCCAATCAGCGACAAAGGTACGGCGATGCTCGGAATGATCGTGGCGGCGACGTTCTTCAAAAACATAAACGTCACCAGGACAACCAGGCCGATGGCGAACAGGAGCTCGTGCTCCACGGAGCGCACGGAGGCGCGAATACTCTGCGTGCGATCGGTGAGCACCGTGAGTTCCGCGGCAGCCGGCAAACTGGCCGAAAGCTGCGGCAACATCGCCTGCACGCGGTCCACCACCTCGATCACGTTCGCGCCGGGCTGGCGCTGCACATTGATCAGCACGGCGGGAAGTTTATCGGCCCACGCAGCGAGGCGACGATCCTCGGCGGCGCTTTCAATGCGGGCGACCTCGCCAAGGCGGAGCGGGGCGCCGTTTTCCCAGGCGATGATAAGATCCCGGTATTCTTCCGGCGAACGAAGCTGGTCGTTCGCATCCATGAGAATGCTCCGCACGGGCCCATCGAAACTTCCCTTCGGCTGGTTAACGCTGGCAGCCGCAATCGCGCTGCGGACCGCGGAAAAATTCAAGCCGCGGGCGGCAAGTTCCGCCGGGTTCACCTGCACGCGCACGGCCGGGCGCTGGCCGCCGGCGAGACTGACCATGCCGACGCCGGGAATCTGCGCGAGTTTCTGGGCGATGCGGGTGTCGACCAGATCGTGCACTCGCGGCAACGGCATCGTCGCGGAAGTGACGGCCAGCGTAAGGATGGGCGTGTCGGCCGGGTTGACCTTGCGATAAACCGGTGGAGCCGAGAGGTCGCCGGGCAGCAGATTTCCCGCGGCGGCGATCGCGGATTGAACCTCCTGCTCCGCCACTCCCATGGAAATCTCCAACGAAAACTGCAGGGTGATCACCGAGGAGCCGCCCGAGCTGGAAGACGACATCTGGCTCAAGCCCGGGATCTGGCCGAAGCGGCGTTCCAGCGGGGCGGTGATTGCGCTCGAAGTCACGGCGGGGCTCGCGCCGGGATAGAACGTGAAAACCTGGATGGTGGGAAAGTCCACCTGGGGGAGTGCGGCCACCGGCAGAAGGCGGTAGGCCATGACGCCGGAGAGCAGCAGTGCCACCATCAGCAGCGAAGTCGCCACCGGGCGCTGAATAAAAGGGCGCGATAAACTGCTCATGGCGTCTTCGCCGTGGGAGCATCGTTCGCGATGACCACGCCGCTGCCTTCCCGCAGGCGGTCGAGCCCTTCGAGCACCACGACTTCACCGGCCACGAGTCCCTTGGTCACCGCTTGATTAATCGCATCCGACGGCCCGAGCACGATGTCGCGGATGACAGCTTTGTTGTCCTTGCCGATGACGTACACGTAGGTGCCCCGCGATCCGAACTGCACGGCGGCAGCTGGGATCACCACGGCGTCCTTCAGGGTGCGGACGAGCATCCGCACGTTGACGAATTGGTTCGGGAACAAGCGGTCGTCCTCATTGGCGAATTCGGCCTTCAGCTTCAGCGTGCCCGTCGCGACGTCGATTTGGTTGTCCATCGTTTTCAAGAAGCCCGTTGCGAGGACGGCGGTTTCCCGCCGGTCCCAGGCTTCGACGACAAGTTTCTCGCCCGCACGAAAGGGATCCAGCACTGACTGCAAATCGACTTCCGGGATGGTGAAGTTGACCGAGATCGGCCTGGTTTGCGTGATCACGGCGAGGCCGTTGGTGTCATTGGCGCTGATTAAATTCCCAGCATCCACGCGACGGAGCCCGAGACGGCCGGAGATCGGCGCCTCGATGCGCGTGTACTGGAGTTGCAGCCGGGCATCGTCGACCTGGGCTTGCACCGAGGTGAGCGCACCCTCGCGTTCGCCGACCATGGCGCGCTGAACCTCAAGCTCCTGTTCGGTGATGAGATTCTGCGTATGGAGCGTCCGGATTCGCTCAAGGTCGCGTTTGGCCGTGTCGACCTGAACGGAGTTTTGTTTCAGCTGACCTTCCGTTTGGGCGAGGCGGATACGGTAGGAGGCGGGGTCGATTTCGGCGAGCAGTTCGCCTTTTTCAACGCGCTGGCCTTCCTCGAAGAGCACTCGCAGGAGCTGGCCGCCCACCCGGCTTCTGACGGTCACCGTGTTGAGCGGGGTGACGGTGCCGATGGCTTTCAAGCGCACTGGCAGTTCCTGTGATTTTACCGTCACGGTCCGAACGGGAATCAGGGGCGGACCTCCTTTTCCTGCCCAAGCTGGTTGCACCGGGCGGGTACGCGCCGGGGCCGGGCGGAAGGCGAAATACCAAGTCCCCGCGCCGATCGCGCAGATTACCAAGGCATAAAGGAGCCAGCGCCGGCGTGATGAAGAGGGCGGAGTGGGAGACATTGCGCGCTATGACGAGTGTGATGGAAAAAGGTCAGACGGTTTGGGAAATCTGAAGAAACTTTATACGGGTCAGAAGAGCGCCAGCGCTCTCACCGCTCAAGGTTGTGTCGATTGCAATGCCGGCCCGCCGTTTCGCCGCCTGCTAATAAGGCCAGCGCGTGTGTCTAACACCGAGGAGCCGAAGCATCCGCGTTCCACGGCGACGCGTTACAGGGATGCGACCCGCGGAATCTTTCCGCAAGGCCGCGTTCTGAAAAAAAAGATTGTTCTCTGCCTCTATGAAACTTCGTTCCTTATTCGCCGTTTTGGCCGTTTCCGCCGGTCTCACCTCACTCGCTTCCGCCAAGAACTTGGTCGAGGTCGCCGCGGGTTCACCTGATCACACGACTTTGGTCGCAGCCGTGAAAGCTGCAGGGTTGGTTGAGACTTTGAGCGGGCCCGGCCCATTCACGGTTTTCGCGCCGACCAATGCCGCATTCGCCAAGCTGCCGGCCGGTACGGTCGAGTCGCTGTTGAAACCGGAAAACAAAGCCAAGCTCGTGGCGATTCTCTCCTACCATGTCGTCCCCGCGAAGGCGATGGCGGCCGACGTGAAAACCGGCGACGTCCCCACCGTGAATGGCAAGATGCTGATGCTGAAAGCCGACGGCATGGGCGTGATGGTAAACAGTTCCAAGGTGACCGCGACCGATCTCGTGGCCGACAACGGCGTCATCCACGTGATCGATACCGTTCTCATGCCCTAATGGCTTCGATGCGGTGACCCTTCACTGAAGGGATCACCGCCACGCTCCGGCAGCTTGCCGGGCGCTCGACACCCGCCGCACTTTTAAGAGCGGCGGGTGTTTTTATTCCCTATGGGTCAAATACCCCGTAGCTTGCTCCGGCTTGATTGCGAAAGGGTCCGGGGAGCGCGCGCGTCTCGCGTGC
>JBDSSU010000542.1:0-4565 GCA_039928635.1 Opitutaceae bacterium
CAAGCCTTCACATCCGAATTTCAGGTTGGCGCGTGCGTGGCGGTTTTATCTTTCGCTTCCTCCAACCTGCCTGCTATGCTGGGCGGTAAGGCACGGTTCCTCATGAAACAGCCAGCCACGTATCGAGCCGGCTGGCGCTCGCTCCTCCCGCGGATTGCTTTCCACTACCGTTCCCGAAGGCACCTTCCATTCACGCCGGACCGGACGATCTGCCGAGCGCAGGATGCCAAGGGCGATTATGTCGAACTGCGCCGAGCGGAAATGCGCTGCTTCGAGCCGCTGCCTATTTTTCCATGCCATGCGAAGTGGCTTTGGTCACGTTCGGAAACGCTCGCCGTCGCACTGTGGTTTCGTGTGAAGCTTCAGCAAAGCAATGGGACGCGATCCCGGTGGAGTGCCGGCGCGAAAACGCGGCGAGAGCTTGGACGGCGGCGGGCCGGCTGGAGTGGCACGAACACCCGCGGGCCGCGCGCGAATATTTCCGCCGGGCGCTGCGCCACCGCGCGGAAGCGAAAACGGCCGGCTACTGGCTCGTCACCCCGGCGATGAGCGTGATCAAAAGGGACCGGAGCCAACCGGCGTAACCTCCCGAAGCATCCTCCCCATCCCCCGCTCCTTCCTCCATGGCCATTTTCAAGCTCTTTGCCCGCCGCTTCGCTGAGGGCAAGCACGTGCCGTTTCTCGCGCCGTGGTGGGGCTCGTCCAAGGAGGATCCGAGTTCGCTGCACCTCGGGCAGTTTTCCAAATGGGGATCGTCGCGCCCGGCCGGATATCAACTCGTGGAGTCGCCCACGGAGGCGGATGCGTTCGTGCTCTCGATCTCGTGGCGCGATACGCGCACCGATCCCGAGGCGCTGCGCTTTGCGGAAAATGAAATTCAGGAAGCGGGCCGGCTCGGGAAAAAGATCCTGATCTTCTTCGACTCGGATCACGACAACGCGATCGCGTGGCCGGCGCACGCGGTGGTATTTCGCTTTTCGATTTATAGCGACCGGCGGAATCCGAACGAGTTTTCGGTCCCGACCTTCAGCCAGGATTTCCTCGCGATGCATCATCAGGGCCAGCTCCGGGTGCGCGAGAAATCACAGGTTCCCAGTGTCGGCTTCTGCGGATACGCACCACCGCTGGGCTGCCGGCTCTCGAAGAAAAGCCTGCTGGAGGTCGCACGCTACGCCGCTTATCGCACCGGCGCCCTGAAAAACCGCCGCGAGCTCATCGCCCACGCCCCCCGTGTCCAAGCCATCCGGGCACTTCGCCGCACCCCGGGGGTGGACGCGCGGTTCATCCTCCGCGACCAGTTTGCCTTCAACCGCTGGGGCGTGCTGCAGCCGGGAGGCACCCCCGAAACCGCCGCTCAACAACGCCGCGAGTTCGTCGAAAACCTCGATACCACCGACTACACCCTCTGCGCCCGCGGACTCGCGAATTGCTCGATTCGTTTCTACGAGGCGATCAGCCTCGGCCGCATCCCGATTTTCGTGAATACCCATTGCGTCCTGCCCTATGACTGGCTGGTGGATTGGAAAGAGGCCTGCGTCTGGGTGGAGGAGGGAGATCTGGGCCGCATCGGCCGGAAGTTGCGCGAGCTGCACGCGAAGCTATCGCCGGAGGAATTCGCGGCTAAACAGCGCCTCGCGCGCGAACTCTTCGAGCGATGGATTTGTCCCGAGGGGTTTTTTGGAGAACTGCACCGTCACCTCGATCGCGTGACGGAGAAACAAATTTCGGGATGAACGGCGCGGTCGTCACCCCCTTCGAAGACCACTATCATCTCGGCGCGGCGGCGTTGATTGATGCGCTGCACACGGGGGTTTCACGGGGACGGTGGTGTGCGGGCATCGCGGCCCGCTTCCGCCTTGGGCAGCGGCGACGCAGAGCGTCACGCCGGAGCATTGGGCGAGGGGCGGCCTCGCGCTGTGCGAAGATGTGAACCCACATCTCCCGGCCCCGCCACCCGCACCGCATCCCCTGGCAGGATTTTTGACCCGCAAAAAAATTCCGGCCCAGCGCTCGCTCGACTGTTACTGCAATGCATGCGGCAGGGATTCTCCCGGCGACACATGATACTTACTTGGGATGGGCATTTGCCCCTTTGTTTTCGAAAAGGGAGAATCGCGGCCCCATGACGACCGCGCTTTTATATAGTTTATCCCCGAACGTTTGGCGTGGAGCAGTTATATTACGTCCCAGCGGGGCAGTGGGCGGCAGGGGATCAGGATAAAAATGGCGCTGGCCGTTCCGCTCCCTATCAGCGAAAAAGAGAAGAACTCCCGCCATGGAGGGGCGCCTTACCAACACACCACCACCGCATGCACCCGACATTACGCCGGTTCGCCGCACGCATCTATTCATGTTTCGCCCGAAGCACGCTTTCAGTCCGCGGCGACGGAAACATCCTCGAACTCGCCGACAGCGTCCGGCGCAAATGCCATCTTCGGATCGACGGGCACCGCAATCGCGTGAAATTCAGCCCGCAGTGCCGCCTGTGGGATCTCCACATCGACATCGTGGGAAGCGACCACCAGCTCTTTGTGGGTCGTGGTTGCTCAATCCGCGGCGGTAACTGGCTTCTCGAAGACCGGGGTAGCCGGCTAATCGTGGGCGGAGGCACCACGATGATTTCCGATGTCTTGATCGCCAGCGAGGGACAGGCCATCACGCTCGGAGAGGATTGCATGCTCGGAGCAGGCGTCGAAATCCGATGCAGCGACGGCCACTCCATTCTCGATCGTGCCAGCGGAAAACGGCTCAACCCAGCTGCAAACATCGCCGTTGGTGCACACGTCTGGATCGGTGCCGCGGCGCGCGTGTTGAAAGGTGTTACCATCGGAGAAAATACCATCATCGCCGCCGGTGCGATCGTGACACGCGATATACCGGCAGGTTGTGTCGCGGTAGGAATTCCCGCGCGTGTCGGGAGGCAGGGCGTTACTTGGGACCGCGAGCGGATCGCTCGTTGAGCGGCAGGGCAAATCACTGTTTCAAGCCTTTCCAAGTTGTCCCCGGTGAACCATTTTCGACGCATGCCCACACCTCTCATCACGATCTGCCTGCCCGCCTTCAAGGCAGACCGATACTTGAGCGAGACGTTGGCTTCGGTTCGGGCGCAGAGATTTTCCGGGTGGGAATTAATTGTGGTGGAGGACGGCTCGCGGGACCGGACCGAGGGACTTGTGCAGGAATTTGCGCGCCAGGTGCACCAATCGGTCCGCTTCGTGCGCCACGAGAAAAACCAAGGCCTGCCCGCCACGCGCAATACGGCCATCGAGCTCGCCCGCGGTATATGGATCGCGTTGCTCGATGCCGATGATATTTGGACGGCGGATCACCTCAGCCACCTGTTTGGGTTGGCGCAACAGACGGGGGCCGACGTGCTTCACTCCGGCGTGGTAATGTTCGACAGCGATAGCGGGGTCGACTTGGAAGTCCGCGCGCCCGATGAAACTGCCCTTGCCGAATTTCCTCTTTCACTTTTTCGCCGCCGCTACCCCATTCAGCCATCGTCTACGCTGCTCCGCCGGGAAAGGCTCGCGGCCGTGGGAGGCTTTGATGCCGGCACCCGTTACGTGGAGGATTTCGAACTTTGGATGCGGCTCGTGCGCACCGGTGCGTGCTTTGCTTTTTCTCCTGAAGCCACCTGTCGCTACCGCCAGCACGGAGCCGCCATGACCCGGCATGCGTCTGCGATGGCTCTCGGTCTCGCCAGCGTTTATGAACGCAACGCGGATTGGCCGGCGGCTCCGGTGGCCTTGCGCCGCCGCCTCGCCAGTGAGGGCTGGTTTGCGGCGGGTCGGCTTCTTTTCCGTGGGGATCCTGCAGAAGCCGCGGAATGCTTCCGCAAGGCTCTGCGTCACCGGCCTTACTCGGCAGTGCTTTGGATTTATCGATGCGCCGCTCTGGGCCTGAGCGGCGGGAAGTCGTTGGTTAAATGAAGACGTCACCTGCACCCTGTACGAAGACGAGTTGCACTGCCAACCTCGACCGAGTCGACGTTGTAACAAAACCCGTGCTCACGCCATGAAGTCCGCCATCCTCACGCTTTTTGAAGGGCATTATCACCTCGGCGCGGCGGCGTTGATCAACTCGCTGCACGCGGCAGGCTTCACCGGCGTCGTGGTGTGCGGACACCGTGGACCCCTCCCGCCCTGGGCAGCGGCTACGGAGGGCGTCGCTCCGATCGAGGTACGTTTCGAGGCGATTGAGACGCCGGTACATTTTGCGAACTACAAACCCGCCTTTATGCGCGGATGGTGGGCGGAACACCCGGATGATGCTGACACGGTTTATTACAGCGATCCGGATATCGTGGTAAAAGCGCCGTGGAGCACGCTAGAGGACTGGGCGATGGGCGGCGTCGCGCTTTGCGAAGACCTGAATGCGCATCTCCCGGCCCGCCACCCGTACCGCATCGCCTGGCTGGATTTTTTGGCGCGCAAAAATATCCCGGTGCAGCGCTCGCTCGAGCGGTATTATAATTCGGGTTTCATTGGAGTGCCGCGCGCGCAGGCGGGATTTCTCGACGATTGGCAGCGCGTCCTCGATCTCGCAGCTGAGGAACTTGGCCC
>JBDSSU010000543.1:0-15318 GCA_039928635.1 Opitutaceae bacterium
ATTTACGCTGGCGGCTGCGGGGCCTGCCGGCGCGGTCAGCGCGGCGTTTTCGGTAAATGGGAAACCGGTGCACGTCGATAACGAGGCGCCGTTTCGCCTCACGGAGGACGCCGCGCAAAAAGCCACCGCATGGGATGTCGCGCCTGGGAGTTTCACCCTTGCCGTTAAATTTTATGGGCAACCCGACGCGACCGGACCGGTGCTCGCGCAGACGGAGCAGGTGCTCACGCTTTCCGGGGAAGGGATGGAAACCCCGGGAGCGCGTTTGACCGATGCCGAACTCGACGCGTGGGTGGAGAAAAACGTCGATACCGTCCTTCAGAAGCGAACGTTCGTCGCCTCCAACGGACTCGCGTTGCCCTACCGGCTGTTTATCCCGCCGGCCTATTCGGCGAAGGTGAAATATCCGATCTTAATTTATCTGCACGGCCGCGGGCAGCGGGGGACGGAAAACGGACGCCGGGTGTATGGTGGCGGGTTGTTCCTTGGGCGTCGCTCCATCGTCTCGCCGGTGATGCAGCAAACTTTCCCCGCGATCATCATCGTGCCGCAGTGCTCCGATAAAACGCAGAACGAGGAATGGGCCAAATGGGTGGGCAATGCGCCGGCGACGCCGTTTCAGGGATTGGGCAAAGATGGCTCGTACGTGCTGGCACCGGAGCCCTCGGACTCCGGGAAAGCAGTGCTCGAATTGATCGAGGCCACGCTGCGCGATTACAGCGTGGATCCGCGGCGCGTTTACCTGACCGGAATTTCGATGGGCGGATTCGGGACGTGGGAATATGTCTCGCGGCGGCCGGAGTTGTTCGCCGCGGCGGTCCCGATGGCCGGCTACTCGGACCCGAGACAGATCGATCGCTTCGCGAAGATTCCCTTCTGGATTTTCCATGGCGGAGCGGATGAATCGAATCCGGTGCAAGGTTCGCGCACGATGTACGCTTTGCTGCAGAAAGCCGCTGCCGACGTGCGTTACACCGAGTATCCGAACACCCGCCACAGCCCCACATTCAGCAAAGCCTGGACCGAAGCTGATCTCTTGCCGTGGATCTTTTCGCAGCGTCGTGAGTAGCGCGGCGGCGGTTTCACTCTTCACGGCGGGTCACGCTGATCCATCGAAAACCAGACTGCCGGCCTCAACCTGAACGCCACGAAAACCATGAATTCGAGTACGCCCCTTTTTCGCTTTGGTGGCTGGTGTGCGGTGCTCATGGGCGCGATCCCGGCCGTGGGCTTCGGCGCGGATTCCGAGTGGGGTGAGTATCTGGGCGGACCCGATCGCAGTCATTATTCTCCGCTGACGCAGATCACACCGGCGAACGTCACGCAGCTCCAGGTGGCGTGGGAATACCGCACGGGTGATTTGGGCGAAGTGCAGTGCAACCCCCTCGTGATTGCGGGCGTGCTTTACGGGGTGAGTGCGGCGGGCGATGTCTTTGCGCTCGAGGCGGCGACCGGCCGCGAAATCTGGCGGTTCTCCGACCGAGGCGAAACTCCCTCGGGCCGGCCAGGGCAGCCGACCGGGCGGATTTTGCGCGGACTGACTTATTGGTCGGACCGAGCGGACCGACGGATCCTGTTCACCGCGGGACCGTGGTTGTGCGCGCTCGACGCGGCGACCGGCCGGCGGATCGAGGGTTTCGGCGAGGCCGGCAAAGCCAGCTTGAAAGCCGGCTTGGGCAAGACGGCTGGGAATAAGTATGTCATCTCCACCACGCCGGGCGCGCTGTTCGGGGATTTGCTGATCGTGCCGTTGCGGGTGTCGGAGGCGGCAGACGCCGCCTTGGGTTATGTGCAGGCCTTCAATGTACGGACCGGCGTGCTCGAGTGGACGTTTCGCACGATCCCTCAGCCCGGCGAGTTCGGCTACGAAACCTGGCCGAAGGACGCGTGGCAGAACGAGGAGGTGGGCGGCGCGAATTCGTGGCCGGGTATGTCGATCGACCGCGCCCGCGGAATCGTCTACGTGCCGACCGGGTCAGCCGCGCCCGACTTCTGGGGTGGCTCGCGGCTGGGGAGCAATCTCTTCGCGAACTGCCTCCTCGCCCTCGATGCGCGGACGGGGAGACGGCTCTGGCATTACCAGTTTGTTCACCATGATCTCTGGGACCGCGACCTTCCCGCGCCACCGAATCTGGTCACGCTCACGCGTGACGGACGAAGGATCGATGCGGTCGCGCAAATCACCAAGTCCGGACATGTTTTCGTCTTCGATCGCGTGACCGGGGTTCCGTTGTTTCCGATCGAAGAAGTCGCGGTTCCGAAATCGAATCTGCCCGGCGAACAAGCGTGGCCGACACAGCCGTTGCCGTTGAAACCAGCTCCCTTCGTGCGCCAGAACCTGGCGGAAGCGGATGTCAGTCCCTTCGCCGAAAACCGCGACGCGTTGCTCGCGAGGTTTCGCGCCGCGCGCCGAGGCGTGTTCGAGCCGTTCGGTTTGCAGGAGACCGTGTTTTTCCCCGGCTTTGACGGCGGCGGAGAATGGGGCGGCGCGGCGGTTGATCCCGCGGGCATTTTGTATGTGAACGCCAACGAGATGGCCTGGATGGCGCGACTGCGCGAGACGCCGACGGGTGACGCCCTCGCGGCGCTCAGTCCCGGGCAGCGCGCCTACACGACGTTTTGCATCGCGTGCCACGGTGCCGATCGGAAAGGAAATCCGACGAGCAACGTCCCGCCGATGATCGACGTGGGGACGCAGCGAACCCGGGAGCAGGTCGCCCAGGTGATCACGAGCGGGAAGGGGATGATGCCGGGATTTCCCGCGTTGCCGGCGGCGGAGAAGCAGGCACTGGTGGATTATCTTTTTGGCACCGAGAAGATCGAAGGGGGCGCAGCTACCGCGACGCCGTCGAGCGTTCCCGCCAATGCGAATCCCGCTGCGGCGCGCGTGCCGCGGACGCCGTATCGTTTTGAGGGCTATGTCCGTTTCGTGGACAGCAAAGGCTATCCGGCGATCAGTCCGCCGTGGGGCACGCTGACCGCGATCGATTTGAACACGGGCGAGCACCGCTGGCAGGTGCCGTTGGGTGAGTTCAAGGAGCTGATGGCGCGCGATATCAAAGGCACGGGCGCGGAAAACTATGGTGGCCCCGTGATCACTGCCGGTGGCGTTCTCTTCATCGCGGCGACGAAGGACGGCATGTTGCGGGCATTTGATCTGAAGACGGGAAAGGTGCTTTGGCAGACTGAGCTTCCCGCTCCTGGGTTCGCGACGCCCAGCACGTATTCCGTCGGGGGAAGACAATTTGTGGTTGTCGCCGCCGGTGGCTCGAAGCTCGGCACCAAAAAAGGCGACAGTTACATCGCCTACGCCCTTCCGGCTCCTGCGCGTTGACCGGCGGAAATGAGAGGAGTTCGTCCTCAGCGCGATCGTCCTCTTGGCTGCCAACGTCGCTGCGTGAACTCCTCGCCAGGTGTCGCTCGAGAGGAGCGCTCGATTATTTGGCACATCCTTCGGATGGTTTTCCGTGGTCATCGCGATTGATGAAATGGAGCGAAGGCAGAAAAGTTTTTCGCCAGCCAGTGGGGGACATCGTGACCGGCCGGTGATTCGCGGGCAATTTTCCGAGGAGATAGGATAAGCCATTGACGCGAGGGCAGGGGCTCCGCCTAGTCGTGGACCCCACGCGTTCGCGCGTAATTCCGTTTTTTTTCCGACGGTCGA
The DNA here is from genome assembly GCA_039928635.1 of Opitutaceae bacterium. Classification (GTDB taxonomy): domain Bacteria; phylum Verrucomicrobiota; class Verrucomicrobiia; order Opitutales; family Opitutaceae; genus DATAKE01. The sequence continues at coordinate 3,665 of JBDSSU010000543.1, forward strand.
TTTGCCTGCGGTGCCTTGCGAACCAAACCCCACGGTGCGCCGGGCGTTTTGGGTGCCGGCCGTTTTAACGCCTCTCATCGCCCTCTTTCTGAATCTTCTGTCGCAAGCCTCCCGGCTGGTTCGTTGGATCGTATCGCTCGCCGTTTTTTATCTCGTGGTCATGACGCTGCTGCGTCTTGGGACGTATCTTGTCTTCAGCCAGCAGCAGATGGTCGCCGGGCAGGTGTGGCCGGCATTATGGCTGGGTTGGAGATTCGATGTCCGCGTGGTGGCGACGGCGATGTTGCCGCTGTTGGTATTGGGGAGCTTTTCGATTTTCGACCCGTTTCGCACGCTGTGGACCAAGCGCCTTTGGCACACCCTGCTCGCGGTATTTGGGCTTGGCCTGGTGATTTTTTATGTGAGCGATTACCTCCATTATCGCTACGTCGGCCAGCGTTTGAACGCGTCGGTGCTGGCGTTTCTGGGGGATGCCAGGATTTCGGCGGGGATGGTTTGGCAAAGTTACCCGGTCGGGCAGATCGTGCTGGTCGCCCTCGTGGTCACGGTGGGACTCGTGATGGCCGTGAGTTCCCTTTATTGGCGCGCGGCCACCCACAGTCGCGTTCCGCCCCGCCTGGGTCGCGTGCTCTGGTTCACCGCCGTGTTGGGCGGCTGCATCGTGGGGATTTTTGGCCGGGTGGGGCAGTACCCGTTGCGGTGGAGTGATGCTTTCGCGCTCGGGAGCGAGGCCAGCGCGAATCTGGCGCTGAATCCCGTCGAGTCATTTGTCAGTTCCCTCAGTTTCCGCACGACGGGGTATGACCAGGATAAAGTGCGAGAGCATGCCGCGCGCATCACGGATTATCTGGGCAGCGCCCGAACCACGCGCGACCAGCCGCCCGCCTTTGAGCGCCTGATACCCGCGGTGGCCGGGCCAAATTCGCCCGCCAAGCGCCGCCCGAATGTCGTCCTGGTAATCTGCGAATCATTCAGCGGCTACAAGAGTTCGATGTGGGGAAATCCCCTCGATACCACGCCCTTCTTCAACTCCCTGGTGCGCGAAGGCGTGTTCTTCGACAATTGCTTCACCCCGCATTTCGGGACGGCCCGGGGAGTCTGGGCAACGCTCACCGGCATCCCGGACGTGTCGGAGGTCGAAACGGCGAGTCGCAATCCGGCCATGGTCGATCAGCACACCATCATCGACGATTTCGCCGGCTACGAAAAACTCTACTTTCTCGGGGGCAGTTCGAGCTGGGCCAACATTCGCGGGCTTCTCACCAACAACATCCAGGGCCTGAAACTCTACGAAGAAGGCAGCTACAAGTCGCCCCGCGTTGACGTCTGGGGCATCAGCGACAAGAGCCTCTTTCACGAGGCCGATCAGGTGTTGAGGACGCAGACCGAACCCTTTTTCGCCGTCATTCAAACCGCCGACAATCACCGCCCGTACACGATCCCGAAGGACGATCTCGCGGAGTTCAAAGTGGTGGACGTGCCGGACGACCAATTGAAGAAACAGGGCTTCGAGTCGCTGGCGGAACTCAACGCGTTTCGCTACACCGATTTCGCTTTCCAGAAATTTTTCGAAGCCGCACGCCAGTCCCCCTATTTTGACAACACGCTGTTTGTCTTCATCGGCGATCACGGGATCGGCGGGCAGGCCGGACCGGAGTTTCCCGCGGCTTGGACGGCAAATTCGCTGACGCGCTTCCATGTGCCGCTGCTGTTCTACGCGCCGAAGCTCCTCCGCCCCCAACGGGTGCACGCGGTGGCTTCCCAGGTGGATGTGCTTCCGACGATTGCCGGTCTCGCGAACATCGCGTATCGGAATACCGCGTTCGGCCGTGATTTGCTGCGCCAGCAACAAGTGGATGGAGGCGCCAGCAACCAGGCGTTTATCATCGACCATAACGACAAAACCATCGGAGTGGTGAAACAGTCTTACTACGGAGTCGAACGCCCGCGCGGAGGCCGGCACGAGGTGGTCTGGGCGGATTTCGCCGCCCCGCCCGCTCCCGCCGCCGATGCGATCGCGGAAGATTATCGCGCTTCGGCCCAAGCGTTTTACGAAACCGCACGGTATCTGCTACTCAACAACCCGAAGAGCGCGGCGCGTGCCGGCGCAACAGCCGTCTCGAGTTTGTCGCACCCACCCTAAACCGGTGTCACCGCCCGCGCCCCTCCCCCTTTTTTCAGCCCTTTCCTTCCCGCTCAGCTTAGCAGCCCACTCATGTCATCCCACCTCCTCGACGCCCATGCGCGTAAACGCGAGGGTCGCCGGCTCCCCGTGCGACAGCGCTTCATCCTTGCGGTCGTCGCGCTGCTGACGGCCGTCGCCGTCGCTGGCCTCGGCAAATCGCGGGACTCCGCCGCCCCCACTGGCATCACGACGCTCGCGCGGGTCGCTTCGGGATTCAACGTGGCCGACGCCGTGCCGGTGTTCTCCCATTCATGGGTCACGCCGCCCGGGCATACGGTCTCGGCGCATAGCAGCGCCATTTGCGCGCTGCCGAGTGGAGATCTGCTGGCCGTTTGGTATGGGGGTTCGCGCGAGGGGGCGCAGGATGTCGCGCTATTCACCGCGCGTTTGCCCGCGGGGAAAACGGAATGGACCGCCCCGATGACGGTGGTCGATCGTGCGATGGCGGAGCACGAACTCGATCGTGTGATCAAGAAGGTGGGGAATGCCGTTATTTTTCCGAACGGCGCCGGCTCGCTCTGGATGGTGTACGTCAGCGTCTCCGTGGGCGGATGGTCAGGGAGTTCGCTCAACGTGAAGACCTCGCACGACGAAGGCCGCACCTGGGGGGAAAGCCAGCGGCTCACGCTCAATCCTTTTCTCAATCTGAGTTCGCTCGTGCGGAACAAGCCGATCTACGCCAGCGACGGCCGCATCGGCCTGCCGATTTATCATGAGATGGCGGTGAAATTTCCCCAGATGCTTTGGCTGACTCCCGGCGCGGATGGCACGATTGCCGACTATCGCATCCGCAATCTTTCGACGGAGCTTGGGCTCATCCAACCCGCCTTGGTCCCGCTCGGCGGCGACCGGGTGCTGATGATGCTGCGTGATCGCGGCGACGGACGCACGGTGCACACCGCGTATTCGGAAGATAATGGCTGGACCTGGTCGGAGTCGCAGGGGAGTACCCTGCCGAATCCCGATGCCGCGGTGGACGCGTTGCGACTTCACGACGGGCGGATCCTGGTGGTTTATAATCACTCCTCGAGCGTGCGCGAAAATCTGCGCCTCGCGGTCTCCTCGGACGCCGGAAAAACGTGGCGCTTCGGACCGGTGATCGAGGAGGGAGCACAGCAGGAGTATTCCTATCCCAATCTCGTCGAAGACCGCGACGGGCAAATCCACCTCACCTACACGTGGCAGCGGACGCGGATCAAGCACGTCGTGTTCAACCCCGCGTGGATTGATCGGCGGTCCGTGGCGCAATCCGGTTTATCTTCCCCATGAGTGTTTTTGCCGGCTCGACCTTTTACGCGGTGGTGGCGGTGGCCCTCTTCTGGCTCGCTCTCCTCTGGCTTTGTACGCGATTCAAAATCAAACGCCGGAGCCGCGCCGTTAAGACGTTGTTCGGCGTTGTCACGGTGCTCACCGTTTTCGTCCCGATCAACGGGGTCCCGTTGTGGAACCGGGTGTTCAGCTTCTATCCAAACCCGAGCCTGCCGATGTTGGGCATGGCTTGCGCTGCGCTTTGGCAGCGACTGGTCGGGATCGTGATCCTCAAGCCGGCGGACTGGCGCGCCACCTGGATCTTCGGAGCGATTGCCGGCAGCGTGCTGTATCTGCATCCCATGTTTTTTGGGGCGGTGGATTTCTATTACTGGGGATGGGAACGCAACTCTGCGACGTGGAGTCTCGCCGCCCTCTCGATCGTTTTTCTCGTTCGCGGAAATCGCTTCGGCGTGCTTTGTCTCGCCGCCTTGATCGCGTACGCGGTGGGTGCGCTGGAATCGAAAAACGGATGGGACTATCTGATGGATCCCTTCTACTGGCTGCTCAGCTGGACGATGTTGGGAGCACGCGCCTTCCGTCGCTTTGCGGCCAGGAGGCAGCGCCGGCGGGCTGTGCTCGAATTGATCCCCATTCGGGTGGGCGCCGGTGCAAATGGCGATGCGCTCGACCAAGCCATTCCCGCCGTTGCGCCTTCCCAGCCGGCCAGCGTGCAATTCGCACCGGAATAAACGCGCAGCGAAACTTCGCGGTCGAAGTGCAATCGGCATGACCGGTGACTACGGAACCAAACGCCGCAAGTAGGGCGCTAAAAACGAGCGCGTGCGCGGCGATGATCCCGTTTCGTCCTTGCACAGAATCGCTCCTCAAAAATCTGGCAGGGAGCACTGGGCTCGACCTGCCAGGTTGATTTTTCGTGGCGCGGAGCCATCCAGCGGTGCTCCGCGCAGCTGCCGTTACTTTCCTTTCTCGACCGCCAGCCCGTCGACGTTGATGTCGAGCAGATGGTTCGAGCGGAAGCCCCAGATGCCGTCAGTGACGAGCCCGGCCCTCGTCGTGGAATAGACGACCGTGTCGTTAATCACTAAATCAACTTTGTCGGTTTGAACGCGCACTTCGAGAGCGTTGACCGACTTGCCGTTGGCGTCGGGGGTCTTGATGACCGCGTTGGTGACAGCCCCGCTGCGACCCGTGGCCCCGGCCAAGCCGGTAATGGTGGGCGCCGAGGTGGTTCCGGTGTAAGTCTTCAGCACCCAAGTGCCATTTTGGGCGACCAGGAAGTAGGTATATCTCTGTTCGGCGCCTTCGAGCCCGCTCCCGCCGAACGCCAGGCCATAGTAGTTCGTGTGGCCGCTGGGCTTGTTCAGGGTGAAGGTGCCCTTCAGCGTATAATTGCCCGTGACGGTGTTCGTGGGACTCCAGAAGACGGCCGCGGTCGGAGTCTCGACATGGAATCCGCTTCCAGCGGTCACGATCTTCACGGAGCCAGCAGCATCCGGATCATCAGCCCGCGTGCTTTTGTCGAGCCGCTGTTTCCAGCCGGTGGGAATAGATTGGGCAGCAAGCGTAGCGGTGGCGAAAGCGGCGACGAGCGCCAGCGAGAGGAAACGTTTCATAAGATAACGGGGTTGAGGATGGGACCATACTGGTCCCGAACGGAGAACCATGGAACGAAACATTCCCGGGGTCGCAACCGCGATTAGTTAGGGCGTTTCTTCAAATACCCTCAGAATGACAGGGCGAAGGAGGGTTTGAAGACACTCCCTCTAGGGATCGTAACGGGCGGCTCGACGACTCGTTTTGGTCACTCCTGGTCAATCGCCACGCGCCTTCGCGATCTTACTCCGCAGCACATTCAGGAGGCCGCTCAAGCCGCCTGCAGCTGATTCCGTCGCTGGCGTCCCGTCGCGAATTATTCGCAGCGGCAGTGGGTTGGGAGTGGCGGATTTTGTTGCCCGGATTTACTTCACCAAGCTGGCGCCTTTGACGTTCGTCGGAATCGAATAGAACCCCGTGCGCGCGGTGAGGTAGAGGGTTTTGTGGTCGTTGCCCCCGAAGCAAAGATTGGCGGGCTGCTCAGGCACGGCGATGTAGCCGATCTGCTGGCCGGTCTTCGTGCTCACCACGGTGACACCGGGCGCCGCGCGCGGGCCGGTGGTGAGATAGAGATTACCCTGCTCGTCGAGGGTCATGCCGTCCGAGCCAAAAGGGCAGATGAGCTTTTTGTTCGTCAGCGAACCGTCGGGCTGGACATCAAAGCTCCAGGTTTCGGCACCGTTGATATCGGCAACATAGAGCGTCTTGCCGTCGGGTGTGCCGACGATCCCGTTCGGCGTACCAGCGACGCCCTTGGTGGAGTTGAAATCGGCGAGCACGCGGGTGAGCTTTTTGCGATCAGGCGAGAGATAATAGACCGTCTTGAGTTCCTGCTCCTGGGTGCGGCCGGGCGCCCACCATTGGCGGGCGTAGAACGGGTCCGTGAAATAAATGCCGCCATCCGGCCGGATCCAGAGATCATTCGGTCCACCGAGGAGTTTTCCGTTGTAGCGTCCATCCATGATCACCGTGTGAACCGGACGAGTGATCTTCTCGGCCGTGGGCTTCTCGCCGACCGCAGGGTTGAGCGGCTCGGGATAGGGAATCGTCTCGGTTTTCGTCAGCGAGATCGACCAGAGTTCGTTTCGCTCGTCGGCGCAGGCGATCAGATTGCCCTGCGCGTCGAACGACATCCCGTTCGAGTAGCCCGCGGGATGCATGAACACGGACAGTTGTTTATCCGCCACGCTCCACCGCAGGATTTTGTTACTGTTCTGCTCCACGAAATAGACGTCTCCGTTCGGCGCGACCGTGGTGCCTTCGGTGAAAGGCCGGCCGGAGACCGTGTAGGATTCGGTCGCAAGGGTCGCGAGCTTTTCCACTTTGGCGCCGGGCGAGATCGTCGGTGGCAAAGGCATCGTCGCATCGACTGCGGCGGTGGCGGAATGATGCGCCGTGAAAACGGCGAGCGTGGCGAGCGCGAGCAGGGGAAGGCGGAGGCGGCTTTGAGGTTTCATAAGGAGGTAGCAGAAAAGACCGATCGGAGCGGAAAAGGATACTCAAGCCGAGGTATGATTTTTTCAGGTGGGCGGCGGCGGCCAAGATCCGCTGCCCGCGCGAAGTCGGGGGCGGGGAGCCTCAAGGCTCGCGATAGTCCACTCCGGTGAACTGGCGACTTTCGGCGGTGTATTCCTGGAGCTCGATCAAGTTGCCATCCGGATCCTTGATCCATGCCTGATGCGAGTGGTCGTTACCGATCTTCCGGCCGGTCACGGTCGCGCCGCGCGATTCGATCAGTTTCACGAAGGCATCAAGTGCTTCGACTTGAAAACAAAGATGATTGTAGCGCATCAGCCACGGGTCGCGTGGCTCCTCGAGGGGTTCGAGCGGTTTCGGCGATTTGCTGCGGCGATGCGCGTCGGCGTGATCGAAAACCTCGATGAAGGTGTTTTCTCCGAAGGCGAAGTAGCAGCCGATGGGCGCACCGGCTTGGTTGAGGTAGCGGAACTTTACCGTGGCACCGAGCACGTCGCGGTAAAAAGCGGTCATGCGATCGAGCTGGCTGGTCTTGAGACACAGATGGGCGAGTTGCTTGATCATCCCTCCACCGGTTGCCGGCAAACCCGGCGTGCGGCAAGCCCCGTGTCAGGCCGCGGGATCGTCCGGCAGCAGCAGTCGATATTCAGAATGTCGCTGGATGAACGCGGCGACGTAGGAGCACGCCGGAACGACTTTCATTCCCTGCGCCCGAGCATCATCAAGTGCGCGTCGCACCAGTTTCTCCGCGAGGCCTCGTCCACGAAGTTCCGGCGGCACGAACGTGTGCGTGAGAATCATTCGGCCGCTTTCCAGCGCATAGTCCGCCAGCGCGAGCTGTCCCGACAGCTCCATTTCGTAGCGATGTGCTGCCGCGTTGTGCCGCACCTCCGGATCGCCGCCGCCGCTTGGAGCTGAGTCTTGTTTCATTGCCGGCTAATGAAGTGGCAAAGCGCGGGCTCGCAAAGCGCGAACGGCGGAGAGCCGTTTACTCAATGGAAGCGTGGCTCGCGGGAAATTGCGGGTGGCCTTCGATTCGCTTTTCAAAATCGGAACGCGCCTCGATTGCAACCGACGCGGGAACCTTCGAGCTGCTGCGCCTCCACCGTGCCAGCCATTCCGCGCCGAGCAGGTGTGGCGCGCGAGGGTGCGCATTGGCGGATTCAGCGTGAGTAAACGCGATTGTCGTGTCGCTTTTCGGTCCGATGCCAACGCCTTCACCGACAAAAAATCCGGCTCTCAACAAGGCGACTCGCACCGCGGTCGCGGCGGAGTAGGTGTAAAGTTCGACCGGTTTGCTGGCGCAGGCCGCGTGGATTCGGGTGAACGTTTCAGCCGTCCAGAGTGCCGAGTCCGTTTTATAGGAAAACGGATCGTAGAAAATCAGATCCGGCGCGCGCGCGGCTGAGAACAACTCGCGGAAATCCCCGTGGAGCAGCTCCCAGTGCATGCCGCCCGAGCGGTGAGTCCAGAAACCGTGCTCGAGGATCGCTTGCGGTGCGCCGTGGCGGACGTGCGGAAAATAACCCGCCTTGCCCGCCGCGAGTCGCAGCGGATCCAAATCGCACTCGAAGCTCACGAGCCGGAGCGGGCGTAACGCGCCTTCGCCGTGCTCCGCCTGACAGCGTTCGAAACACCGCAATACGGCCATCGCATTCGTCGCGGCGCCGAGGCCGACGTCCCAGATCACGAGCTCCCCGGCGATCGAACCGGTTTCGGCTGGACGTGCCGCCGTTGAAGTCGCGATGGATTTTCCGGCCGCCGCTGGCGCCGTGCCGTTGATTTTCAAGGCCGGAGAAAGTAGCAGCCGCGTCGCAAGGCACGATTGCTCGATGTACAGGCGGTTCGCTTCGTCCTCGGGCCGGTTGACGGAGTGCATGACTTCACCCGAGCTGATCTGGCGGACGCTGTTGAAGCCTCCTGGACCTGGATGGATTTCGTAATCGCCGAGCCGCGGATAATGGAAAACCTGCGCCGGCTTCGGGTGGATCGCGGGATTTTCCGAATCGGTGCGCGCGAGTTCGTGGCGCATGCGTTCGTAGAACGGCAGGAACGCGTCTTGCAGAATGCTCTCCCGCATCGAACGCATCAGGTCGTGATAAAACGTGAGATTGTGGATCGACAGTAAATGCCAGCCGAGGAGTTCGTCGGCCTTCACGAGGTGGTGGAGATAGGCGCGGGAATGTTCACGGCAGGCCTGACAGGTGCATTTCGGATCGAGCGGCTCCTCGGAGAATTTGTAGACGGAGCGCCGCAAATGGAGTTTCCCCTGAGACGTGAAGACCGTGCCGCGTTGAGCGAGCTGTGACGGGATGATGCAGTCGAACATGTCGACGCCGCGATGCACGGCTTCGAGGATGTCGAGTGGAGTCCCGACGCCCATGAGGTAGCGCGGCAGGTTTTTCGGCAGATGCTCCGTCGCGACACCGGTGAACTCATAACGCTGCGCGGGCGTTTCGCCGACGGCGAGTCCGCCGATCGCGAGTCCGTCGAAAGGCAGCTCGCGCAGGAACGCCGCGCTGCGTTTGCGGAGGTCGGGGTGACACGCGCCTTGCACGATGCCGAACAGCGCCTGCGGGGAATCACCGCGCGCCGCGAGCGAGCGTTTTGCCCAGCGATGCGTGAGCTCCATCGCCGCTTCTGCTTCAGCGTGGGGAGCAGTGGAGGGGATGCACTGATCGAGCACCATCATGATGTCGCTGCCGATGGCCTTCTGCATGTCGATGCTGGTTTCGGGCGAGAGGAGGTGAACGTCACCATCGACGTAACTCTGGAACGTGGCGCCTTCCTCCTTCATCCGGCGCGAACCGGGGAGCGAAAAAATCTGAAAGCCGCCCGAGTCGGTCAGCACGGGACCATCCCAATTCATGAAGCGGTGAATGCCGCCGATTTTTCGAAAAACCTCCGGACCGGGCCGCAGGAGCAGGTGAAACGTGTTCGCGAGGAGCACGCGTGAGCCGCTGGCCTTGAGCGTGTGGATGGTTTGTCCCTTAACCGTGGCCTGCGTGCCGACCGGCATGAAGATCGGTGTCTGGACTTCGCCGTGAAGGGTTTGAAAACGGGCTGCGCGGGCGCGTGAGCCGGCGGCTTCCTGTTCAAGAGTGAATTTGAGGCGGGACATGCGGAGCGTTAAAGAGGCGCGGAGCACAAAGGGAGTTTTCGTTTCAGGCGACGCTTCTTTGGATGGAAGCGAGTTCCGGCCCGGCGCGGCTTTATTCATCCATGAATCGTCATCGAGGTGATGCCCGCGCGAGCACGGGGTCATCGGCGAGCTTGTCACGTAATACGCGACGAACTCGGAGACGCACGCGGAGTGAGGCGGAGGGGGATTTTATCGCGGCTACCCGGGGGCGCCGGCTGGGCTCTGCTCGTTCGCGAGGGCTCTGGCTTACCTGCAAGACCGTGCGATACGTTCCGGAGGACGAACGGCGCGCGTTTTTTCAGGCGACGGCCAACGGCTCCGCCAGCGGGGGGTTTGGTTCCGGCGGAGCGAGCGACTCGCTGATTTCGCCGCCCAGAATATCGAAGAGCCTCTGGTCGGCCTCACTGAACTTCCTCGGCTTCGTGTCCAAAATGCAAAGCGCCCCCACCGGCTGCCCGTCCGGCGCATGGAGCGGAATGCCCGCGTAAAAACGCAGGTGATGCTTTTTGAACAGAGCATTGCCCGCGAAACGGCGGTCCCGGGAGAGATCCTCCACCACGAGCGGGGAATTATCGGCCACCACGTGATTGCAGACCGCGTCGCCGCGGGGAATGTCGCAAATCTCCGAGAGCTCCTCCGGAAGGCCAAACGCCGATTTGAAATGCTGGCGGTCCCGGTCGATGAGCGTCAGCAGGGCGATCGGAACATTAAAGGTCCGGGCCAGTTTTTTCGTCATTTGGTCGAAGATGGGATTGGAGGCATCCTGGTAGGCCTTCAACCCGACCACCGCGGCCACGCGCTTCTCTTCTTCAGCGGTCACCCGAGCCGGGACGTCCTGCTGGATCAGCGCGGGGGAGAATTTCACGATTTGAACCACGGCCTCCGCCAACGAGACCACGACTTCATCCGCCCCGGCCATGCGCAAACCCTTGATCGCATCTTCCAGGTTTTCCGTCGCACCCCAAATCCCCACCATGATCCGCGTTCCCCGGTTTGATGCCCGCAACTGCGAGCAAAGGTGACGCGCGTGGATCAGGGTGGTGGGCGGGATCACGGAGATGCAGAGGACATCCGCCTTGAAGTCGCCGATGGCGGAGACGAGTTCGCCGAATGGCAGGTTTGGTGTCGCCGTGACCGCCTCGAATCCCTGCTGCTGCAGCAGGTGGCTGAGCATCGTGCCGGCAACCTCATCGCGTTCACCCCGCGGAGAAATGCAGAACACGCGACAATCGGATTTTGAAAAATGTCCGGCTGGCTCTTCGGCGACTGATTTGTCGGCGGCGACGTGCGACTCGACGGGTGGTCGCAAGGTCAGGTCGTTGATCAGGTCTTTCGCTCCCTGGAGAACCCGGCTGCGCTGGGCCTCATCGAGCTCTTCGAGCTGGAAGTCCACTTCCGCCATCGTGACGGTCGGAATGATGACCTGGTCGTAGAGGGCCGTGAGGGAGTTTTCGCTCAGATAGGCGTCGACGACTTTTCCGGACTCGCCCAATTGTCCCACGAGCAGGCGGTGATAGCATTCCTCCGTGGGCGAAAGCGCTTCCTCGTTTCCCAGCAGGATGCTGAAAAACGCCAGCCGCGGCACATGTCGGCCGAGTACGGCCAGGCAGACCGTCAGCGGCGTGGAAAGAAGCAGGCCGATGGGACCCCAGAGCCATGTCCAAAAAATGGCCGCGATGATCAGAGCCAGCGAAGAGACGCCGGTGCTGGAGCGATAGAGCAGCGGCTCAAGAAAATAGCCGGTCACCACGTCCAGCACGACGAAGAGCGTGATGGTCAGGAATACCATCTCCCAACCGGGTGACACCGCCAGAGCCAGCACAACGGGGCAGAACGCAGCAAACAACCCGCCGACATACGGGACGAAGCGAAGGACGGCAGCGAGCGCGCCCCAGAGGAACGCGGTGGGAATACCGATGAAATAGAGACCGACCCCGACCGTGGTGCCAAACACCGCGTTCACGATCAGCTGAGTTGTGAGGTAGC
>JBDSSU010000544.1:0-6359 GCA_039928635.1 Opitutaceae bacterium
CACGGGCTCCGTGCACGACATGGCTGTTCGTGAGCAGATAACCGTCCGGCGAAATGAAGAAGCCTGACCCGGAGCCGCCGGGAGCATTATTGCCGCCGACTTCGATGTGCACGACCGCGGGATGAGCCGCGGCAACGGCCGTCGATACCGCTTCGGAGTACGCATCAATCAGAACGTCGTCGCGGTGAGCCGCCGCATTTCGAGGAAGCATGAGATCCATCATGGGTAGTGACCGGATCAAATGTAATAATTTCGGTTACGCAAATCAGGCGCCACGCGGAAATGTTTTCTGACAAGCAAGAACGCTCGCCCCGAGCATCTGCGTCTCTGCCAAAAAAAAAGCCCCGGCGCGAAAGAGCGCCGGGGCTTTTACAGTCGGAGAATGCTCTTCGCTCAGGGAGTGCCAGGAGCCTTGGGAGCGGAAGTGCCTTGAGCCGGTGCCGCCGGAGTTGCGACGCCCGCTGGCGCTCCAGCGCCGCCCGGGCCGCGACCCTGTCCGCGCGCACCGCGGTTTGCGGCCGCGGAGGCTTGGCGCTCGATGTTGGCTACAATGTCGCGAGCGGCCCGGGTTTCCACGCCCGCCTTACCCGTGAACTCCAGATCGCGCGCCCAGTCGATGAAGCGGGCCGGCCACGTTCCGAAGGCAATGCCGCCACGATCTGTCAGCCCGCCCGAGGACGGTGTGTCGCCCGGGTTCACTGGATCACCGGGATGGCGGCCACGGGCATAGATGTGCATTTCCACGTTAGGCACGTTCGCATTCAGCATCGCGCGGAACCAATCGTCAGCCCACACGGCGTGTCCCTTGTCCCCCCAACCCGCGCAAACGATGAACGAGGGCGGGGTGTTGTTGGGAATCGGCGGAAGCTCAGGCGCTGCCGCGGGTGCGGCGCCGGCGGCCGCGCCACGTCCGCCAGTCCGCACCGTGAAGGGCGTCGGACCGGGATAGATTACGCCGACGAAATCAGGGCGGGAGGAAATCTTGGCGAAAGGATTGCCGGGGACGTCGTTTTTCTGGTCGAACTCCGCCCACTTAATGGCCGCAGGCGTGGCCAGTTCCGCACCCGCGGAAAAGCCCATGATCCCGATTTTGTTCGGGTCGATCTGCCATTCCTTCGCGTAGGCGCGAACGATCTTGATCGCCTGTTGAGCATCGGCGACGGCGTCAACCTGCGGATTGTAGCCCGAAGTCCGCAGACGGTTGCGCAGGATCACCGTGTTGATGCCGTAACCCGAAAGAAAGTGGACAAAATCCGCGCTCTCACCACCCACGTTCAGTGTATTGTGGCCACCACCCGCCGCGAGGATGACGACCATTCCCGTATTGAGGGAACGCGTGGTGGTGGCGTGGAACTCGATCGAGGGATTGTGGATGTTAGTGATGTTCGCAAAACGCCCCGGCGCTGAAGCATTCATCGCGTAGACCTCGGCCTCTTTAATCCGGTCCGGCTTGAGATAAGGGGAATTGGGAGGGAAGAGCGTCACGACCACGCCGCCCGGAAGAATAGGCTGCGGCTGATAAGGACCATCGGTGACCGGGCCGGGCTTCGGCACGTTCATCGGCGGCGGCAACGGTGGTAGACTGGAGGCCGTTGCGGTCACCGCGGGAGCAGTTTCTGCGGTGAAAACCGGCGTCGCTCCGGTTAGCAGCGCAAGCAAAGCCAGCGAACGGAGGGGGTGCATTTTTTTCAGGGTCATAGATTTTAAGACGGGTGACCGCTAGACGAGGCCGGCCCCGATTGGTTGTGTGTTTCCCTGACCGGTCCCCGGCTGAAGGCCAACGCGATCAACGCGGCCGCCGCACGTCCAGCTGGGCGATAAACTCGGGAAAGATCTCCGTAATCGGCGAGGTCGCGAGGAACTCCAAAGCGGAAGCCTTCTGGCCACGTGCCCGCAGACTCGCGTACACGTGCAACTCGAATTGAAGCCGGAGCGTGTCGTGCCCGCTGCGGAGATTGAAGCGCTGAAAAAGAAACAACAGTGCCTCGACGGTGGAAAACCGCTTGGCGTCCGCCTGGCTCCGCAGCCAGTAGCGACTTTCCCCTTCCATGGGCAGGCTGACCGGGCGGCCCCATCCCCTCACCTCCTGCGCCATGGCGGAGGCTTCCCGCCACGAACCATCCAACAACAACAGCTGCACCTCTTCGGGCGACCCACCGGCTGGCGCGGGTTCACCCTGCGGGTGAAGAATCCACAGCTCGCGATTTCCGACCCGGACGTCGGCGGCCGAGAGCTGGCGTTCACGCCGCCACTCGTGATGGCGGGCCCCGGTGACCACGCGATGAATCAAATTCCCCGTGCTGCTCGGACGATGACGTTCGCGGTGGTGCGTCAGCACATCCACCTGCAACGGCGAAACCACCGCGCGATGCGCCGCGCAAACGCACCACCGCAACGGGAGCTGGCAACGCGGACAACGCTCTGACGGCTTGAGGATGACACTGCGCACGGATTGGGAAGAGTCGCGCGGGATCCGGGAACCTTTCAATCCGCGAATGCCCGAAACCACGGGCAAACCATCCTGCGGCGATTTTTTTCGCCGCAAATTCTTTGTTCGGTTTCGCGATCCGCGGCAGCTTTCAACCGAGACCATGACCGACGACGCTGAACTTCTCCGACGCTACGCGAAACAAAGTTCGGAAGCCGCCTTCGCCGAACTCGTGGAACGCCATCTCGCCCTCGTCTACTCCACCGCGCTCCGCCAACTCAATGGCGACGCCCACCTCGCCAGGGACGTCGCGCAGACGGTGTTCACCGCGCTCGCCCGCAAAGCATCGTCGCTCTCCCGGCATGGCTCGCTTGTCGGCTGGCTCTACCTTGGCGCGCACCACGCCGCCGCCCAAGCGGTGCGCGGCGAGCGCCGTCGTCAGGCTCGCGAGCACGAGGTTTTCACCATGAACGAAATTTTCTCCGAGGGCGAAACGTCCGCCGACTGGGACCGCGTCCGACCCGTGCTCGACGAAGCGATGCGCGAATTGGCGGCCGCCGACCGCGAGGCGGTGTTGCTGCGCTATTTTGAACAGCAGCCGTTCGCCGAGATCGGTGACGCGCTTAGACTCAGCGAAGACGCCGCGCGGATGCGCGTGGACCGCGCCCTCGAAAAGCTCCGCGCCCTCCTCGGCCGCCGCGGCATCAACTCCACCGCCGCCGCGCTCGTCGCTGCGTTTGGAAACGAGGTGATGGTCGCCGCGCCCGCGGGCCTCGCCGTTTCGATCACCGGAACCGCGCTCGCCGCTGGAGCCAGCACTGCAACTGCCACCACTCTCATCGCGGGATTTTTTATGACCAAAACGACCCTCAGTGTCATCGCCCTCGCCGCCGTCGGCTCTGCCGTGTTCTTCGCCAGCCACGCTTATCGCTCCGCCTCGACCAAGGCTGAGAACAATCGCGAACTGACGGCCCTGCGAGCCCAAGTTACCGCAGCCGAGGAAATATTGGCTGCTAAAAAACGCGACGAGGCGAAACTGATCGAAAAATCGAACGCGAGTTCCGAGGCGATCGTCCCACTCCCATCGAAACCCGCCAGCAATCCCACGGTAGGATTTAGGTTCACCGCCACGCCTCCGCCGACAGATGCAGAGGGCATGCGCCGTCTGCGCGAAGATGCGATCGAGGGCGTTTATGGGGCCTTGTTTCGTCAACTCGAGTTTACGCCGGAGCAACGCGAGCAGTTCAAAAGCATCAAACTTCAGATGCTTGAGAAAGGGAATGAACTCTTCGGAGCGAGGGTCGCAGGGGCACAAAGCAGTAAACCGTCGCCAACCGACGTGAAGAAGATCGGCGAAGAAACATTTCAAGAAATAGAGGCCCAGACGAATTCCTCAATGCGCAGCGCTTTCGGGGACGAAATCTCAACGCGTTTGCAGCATTTTGAATTTACCCGTCCTGTGCGTTTCCTAACCGACCAGCTAGCCGCTTCGCTTTTCAACACCGACACACCTCTGCGGCCCGAACAAGCTGACCAGCTCGTTGAGATCATGGCGAAATTAGCGACGAACCTGAAGGGCAAGATCGACGCAAGCACTATGAACGGCCCCGCGGTTCTTGAAGCGTCTCAAACGATTCTGACCCCCTCCCAACTTCCGTCCTTTACCCGCATCCTCAGCCAGCAGATGAGAAAACAACTCGACCAAGAACGCCTCATCGATCGCTCCCACGCGCCAGCCGTTGCGACGCCATAAATGAAGTCATCGAACCAAAGTAAGCGGAGCCCACGGAGCCCACACGAAATATCCGGAAAAAGGCCGGCCCTATCCGCAGAGTTTTTCTCCAACTAGGCGATCCGCGCCTGCCGGGGCAACCTCTCTGGGGGTTTCTTCTTCAGTCTCCGAAAGCCTGACGCGAGTTCGTCTTAAGATAGTCCACGATCTCGTTCGCGAAGAGCTCGCCGAACTCGGCGCGTTTCTTTTCGCCGACCCCGGGGATGCCTTCCATCGCGTTGACGGTTTCGGGGTAATAACGCGCCATCGTGCGCAGCGTGGTGTCGCCGAAAACAATATACGCGGGCACGCTGCGTTCGTCGGCCAGTTTCCGGCGGAGCGTGCGCAGGCGCTCGAAGAGAATCTCGTCGCAGGCGATATCGCCCTCGCGACGCTGCACGCGTTTCGCCTTCGGCAAATCCATCGGCCTCGTGAGCGTGATCGGGGTGCGGGCGCGCAGCACGTTCATGCCTTCCTCCGTCAGCTCCAGCGTCGCAAACTCGCCGGCGGCCACCGCCACGTAGCCGAGTCGCGTGAGCTCGCGGCCCACCGCCGCCCATGCCGGGCGCGCCAGCTCCTTGCCGATGCCGTAGGTCGTGAGGCGATCGTGATTCCAGCGGCGAATCTTGTCGGTGTCGGCGCCGGTGAGGACTTCGACGACATGGTTCAGCCCGACGCCGAAGCGGCTGTTTTGCTGGATCCGATAAACGCACGAGAGAAATTTCTGCGCGACAATGGTGCCGTCGTAGGTGTCGCGCGGCTCTGAGCAGTTGTCACAGGCGCCGCAGTTATCGAGGGGAAAGGTCTCCCCGAAATAATTCAGCAGCTCCGCGCGCCGGCAGGTGCTGTTCTCCGCGTAGTGCATGATCTGCCGAAGCTGCGCGCGCGCGACCTGTTGCTCGTGCGCATCGGTGATTTCGTCGAGGAAGTGATTTTGTTTCGCGATGTCGCCCGCGCTGAAGAGCAGCAGGCAATCCCCGGGCAAACCGTCGCGACCGGCGCGGCCCGTCTCCTGATAGTAACCTTCGATATTTTTGGGGAGGTCGTGATGGATGACCCAGCGGACATTCGGTTTGTTGATGCCCATGCCGAACGCGATCGTCGCACAGATGATGCGCGTGTCGTCGCGGAGAAATTGCTCCTGGTTGCGCGAGCGTTCGTCGGCGCTGAGCCCGGCGTGATACGCTCTGGCCGGCCAGCCCCGACCGGCGAGGGCCTCGGCCACGCGCTCGGCGGCCGCGCGACTAGCGCAATAAACGATGCCGCTCTCGTGTTCGCGCTTTCGGATGAACTCGATGATTTGCTTCGTCGGCTGGTCTTTCGGCACGACGCGATAGGTGAGATTCGGACGGTTGAAACTCGCGACGAAGGTTCGCGGCTCCCGCAGTTTGAGGTGCGAGATGATGTCCGCGCGCACCCGGGTCGTCGCGGTCGCAGTGAGCGCCATCAGCGGAACTCCCGGAAGCGCGGTACGGAGTTTCACGAGCTGGCGATACTCCGGACGAAAATCGTGTCCCCACTCGGAAACGCAGTGGGCCTCATCGATCGCGATGCACGAGACGTTCCAGGCTTTGAGGTTCTCCACCCAGCCCTCGAGCATCAGCCGCTCGGGCGCGGCGTAGAGGAGTTTGTATTCTCCGCGATGCAAACCGCGAAGACGCGCGCGGGCTTCGTCTGCCCCAAGGGTGGAATTGAGAAACGTCGCCGCGACCCCGCTCGCCTGGAGCTGGTCGACCTGATCCTTCATCAAGGCGATCAACGGCGACACCACCACGGTGAGGCCGGGACGCGCGAGTGCCGGGAGTTGAAAGCAAAGCGATTTCCCTCCGCCGGTCGGAAGCAGCGCAAAGACGTCTTCGCCTGCGAGCGTCGCTTCGATGATTTCCCGCTGCAGCGGGCGAAACGTCGAATAACCGAACGTGCGTTTGAGGAGTTCACTCAAATCGGCGGAAGATATGACGGCTGAACTCATGGAAGAAACGACTTAGGCCGCCGATGAATCCCAGCGCACGAAAAATATTCTCCCCTTTCATGCGGTGCTCTTTTCACCGCCCGCCTGCCACCCCTCGCGAGCGCGCGAAACCCGGGTTTGTCACGCATCAGGCCCGTAATGCGTGACAAACCGCTCCGGGCCGCACTGGCGGGAGTCACCTTGTCGAC